>CAZPZL010000071.1:0-9825 GCA_964590925.1 uncultured Granulicella sp. | reverse complement strand
CGATCTGTAGGCTACCCGACGTGCCGTTGGCACTGACGCCTATCATCACGCGCTGCAGCAATTTACTGGGCGGGACAGGGCGTCCTGCAAAGTTATATTCCGGCGCCTTGTAGTAAAGTGAGGCGGCCGAGTGGCAGGAGCTGAGCGCAAGAGTCGTAAGCGCAAGCAGCACACCACACAGTGCCTGAAAGCCAAAACTGTTGTGCGGAGATTCATGGACTTCTGCGCGTGTGTCGATAACGACGCGCAGCTTCTGCACGATGAGCGAGGGACGCATCCAGATTGTTTGCGGGGACAAGCTGGGGACGGCCTGCATGTCGGCCCCGCGGACAAAAAAACTTCGATTCTTCAACGTGGACAACTCCAACCTTCGTCGTACAAGCGATTCGCCTGGGACCTGCACTTCGAGTATACCAAAGGAATACAGTTGCGCCGTCCGTCAGGCTGCGGTTTGATGCCTGCTTCAAACGTAGCTTAGGATGTAGCAATACGTTTCAAATTGAGACTGCGGCACGTCTCAGAGCATGGACTTCGGGGATACACGATGGTGGGTGCGGAATTGAGTGCGGCTAAGACTGCGACAGAATCCAACGGTGTCGCGTACGATACCACTGATATTGCAGCGAAAACTGCGGTAGATCGTCTCTTCTCCGGTGGCCGTGTGCTGGCTGACGGAGCTATGGGCACCATGCTCTACAGCCGAGGTGTCTTCATTAACCGCTGCTACGATGAGCTCAATCTTTCACAACCGGAGATTATCTCCACCATACACTCCGAGTACCTGCAGGCAGGTGCCGAGATTATTGAGTCCAATACCTTTGGCGCCAATGCACTGCGCCTGGAGCGGCATGGTCTCGCAGACAAGGTGCGCGAGATCAACCTTGCTGGGGTACGTCTGGCCCGTCAGTGCGTTGCGCAGATCGCCGAAAAGCAGTCAACCGAGGCATTTGTCGCAGGTGCCATCGGACCGCTCGGCGTGAAGCTGCAACCAGCAGGCGAACTGTCGCTCGACCGCGCTCAGGCGGCCTTTGCCGAGCAGATTGCCGCGCTGGCCGAGGGCGGTCCCGGTGTTGGTGTAGACCTATTCATCCTCGAAACCATGACCTCGCTGGCTGAGGCAGGCGCAGCCATTCGCGCCGCTCGAGAAGTCGCACCCGACCTGCGCATCGTCGCTATGGTGACCATCGACGAAGATGGCAACTGTCTGGACGGCGCAACGCCGGAGATAGCCTCAGAGCGCCTGACCAAGAGGGGCGCGGACGCCATCGGCTGCAACTGTTCGACCGGGCCAGCAGACGTGCTTGCCGCTATCGAGCGTATGCGGTTGGCTACGCGTCTGCCGCTGGCCGCCATGCCCAACGCAGGAATGCCGCGCTCGGTCGAGGGGCGCAACATCTACATGGCCTCACCCGAGTACATGGCCAGCTTTGCACGCAAGTTCCTGCGTGCCGGAGCAACTCTGATCGGTGGTTGCTGTGGCACTACGCCGAATCACATCCGCGCCATGCGCTCGGCCATTCGCGCCGTGGCCGCACAGCAGGACGCGACCCTGACGACCGCAATCCAAACCGAATCGGCACAACCTGGAGTGTTGGTGGTTAGCCATCTTCCCAAGCCGATCCAGAGTGAGATCGAGCCTCCGTCCTTGGCCGAGCGCTCGCACGTCGGTGCCTTGATCGCCACCGGCAGCTTCTGCACGCTGGTTGAGATTGTTCCGCCGAAGGGAATCGACTGCGCCAAGGAGATCGAAGGCGCGCGGCTGCTGCACTCGCTCGGCGTTGATGCAATCAATATTCCAGATTCGCCCCGCGCCAGTGCACGCATGAGCGCACAGAGCCTCTGCATTCAGATTCAGCAGCAGATCGGCGTTGAGACTGTGCTGCACTACACCTGCCGCGACCGCAACCTGATGGCCATCCAGTCCGACCTGATCGGCGCGGCCTCCATCGGACTGAAAAATATTCTCTGCCTCACCGGCGATCCACCCAAGATGGGAAACTATCCGGACGCTACCGCCGTCTTCGACGTCGACGCCATCGGCCTTACACGCATCGCACGCAACCTCAACTACGGTCTCGATCTGGGAGCAAACTCCATCGGTGCGTCGACCGCCTTCACTCTCGCCTGCGCGGCCAACCCCGGCGTCGCCGACATCGACCTGGAAGTACGACGCTTCGCCGCCAAGGTCGAAGCGGGTGCCGAGTACGCAATCACCCAGCCGGTCTTCGATCTGCGCCTGCTGGAGCAGTTCCTGCGTCGTATCGAGGAGTTTCGCATTCCGGTGATCGCAGGCATCTGGCCGTTGGTCAGCCTGCGCAACGCCGAGTTTCTCAAAAACGATCTGCACATCTCAATGCCAGACGAGATTCTGGCGCGCATGACCGCCGTGACCACTCCCGAGGCCGCGCGTGCAGAAGGCGTCAAGATTGCGCAGGAGATGCTGGCTCAGGCGCGTGCAATGGTTCAGGGCTGTCAGGTCAGCGCTCCGTTTGGTAAATACTCCGCTGCCGCGCAGGTGCTGGGACTGGCGTAACGATAGTAGAAGAGAGGCAAGTCATGGCGAACTTTGAAGAGCACTTGAAGCAGTTGGAGACGGTAGTAGACCGGTTGGAGCGCGGTGACCTTTCGCTCGACGAGTCGGTCCGCCTTTTCGAGGATGGAATGAAGCTCTCTACTGCCTGCAAGTCCGAACTGGAACAGGCCGAAGGCCGCGTACAGGTTCTCGTCGTGGGAAAAGATGGCAATCTCCACCCCGCCGACCTATCCCCGATTGCCTCCGATGATGACGAATAGTCAAGTTCTGAAAGTTCTGTAGAATCCCATTCCTCAGAGCCTGTTTACGATCTTCTGTATAAGAGGACGAGGAAGCCGAAGGTCAAGGCGGCTTAGGACAGAAAGTTCAGTTATGGGTGCAGTCTTTAGCTGTGGCGAGAATGCGACCGTTAACAGTTAGTTGCTTTGCCAAGGCCAAACTGGGTGACGATGGTGGCGCGACAACTAAATTGACAGTTAGGGGCCGGGCGAATTCCCTGCAAAGCGAGGTGCGGGAATGCTAATCTAGTCCTATGAAATTTGGCGTATTGGTCTTTCCCGGCTCAAACTGCGATCAGGATACGCACCACGCGTTGGGTGTGGTGACGGGAGTCCCGGTGAGTTATCTTTGGCACGCGTCACACGATCTGGAAGGTTGCGATGCAATTCTGGTTCCCGGCGGATTCTCCTATGGAGACTACCTGCGAACGGGGGCACTGGCACGCTTTTCGCCGATTATGCAAAGTGTTCGCGCATTTGCCGACAAGGGCGGGCTGGTGCTGGGCATCTGCAACGGATTCCAGATACTGTGCGAGAGCGGGCTGCTTCCGGGAGCGCTGATGCGCAACGCGGGGCAGCACTATATCTGTCGCCAGACCAACCTGAGGGTGGAGACGACCGACTCGGTATTTACCAGTGGGCTTGAGCGAGGGCAGGTGTTGCGGATGCCTATCGGGCACATGGAGGGCAACTACTTCTGCAACGCCGAGACGCTAGCAACCTTGAAGCGCGACGACCGTATTGTGTTCCGCTATGCGACCGCTGAGGGCGAGCTGACTGATGAGGCCAATCCCAATGGGTCACTGGAGAATATTGCGGGGATCCTGGGCGCTGGACGCAATGTGCTGGGAATGATGCCGCATCCGGACCGATCCAGCGAGGACCTGCTGGGCTCCAGCGACGGGCTGAAGATCTTTCAGGCAATGGCACGCGCTCTGGCTGTGGCGTAGACTGACGACGCGACAAATTAGTCTTGCTAGTTTGATGCACATGAGTGCTATGGTAGACATTCATCATCATCTTCTGTTTGGAGTGGACGACGGGGCCGACTGCATCGCAACCTCGGTGGAGATGGCGCGGTTGGCAGTGGCTGAAGGGATCACCCACATTGTCTGCACACCACACGCGAACAGTTATCACGACTTTCTGCGCGAGGTGAGCGAAACGCGACTGGACCAGTTGCGCGCTCGTTTAGCAGAGGAGCAAATTCCGCTGACTCTGGGACTGGGATGCGACTTTCATCTGTCATATGACAACGTGAGGCAGGCACAGGCCGAGCCGTCGCAATTCAGCATCAACGGTTTGGGATACCTCCTGGTGGAGTTGCCCGATTACGGGCTGCCTCCGGGATTGACCGAGACTTACTATCAACTGCGCCTGGCCGGATTGACCCCGATACTGACACATCCCGAGCGCAACCCTACGCTGCAAAACGAGCCGGAGCGAATGATCGAATGGCTGCGCGGTGGTTTGCTGATACAGATGACGGCAGACGCACTAACCGGGCACAAGGGCCAGCGCGCGCAGAAGATGGCCTTCGATCTGCTGGATAAACGCTGGGTCCACTTTCTTGCCTCGGACGCGCACAATGTGACTACACGGCCACCAAGAATGCGCGAGGCCTATGAGATCGTCGCACAGAAGTACGGAGCGGGATATGCCCACAGCCTGTGCGTTTCCAATCCACTGGCGGTGTATGAGGGAAAGGCATTCGAAGCAGTCGAACCGCCGCGCGGGATCGAGGAAAAGATCAAAATACCGGGGTTGTGGCAACGCATGACCACAACGCTCAAGCGCAGATAGATCTGCCAACCATCAGACACAGCGGACGACGAAACAGTTGCACTTTTATGCGTGGCAGTGATAGCGGACGAGTGTGTGAACAAGATTGCAGAAAAGAAACGGAGTAAACAATGTTTTTGGGAATTGACGTAGGGACGGGTGGAACACGCGCAGTACTGGTGGACCGCGCAGGGCGAGTGGTGGCATCCGAATCGAGCGAGCACGCGGCGATTCACTCCGAACATATCGGCTGGGCCGAGCAGCAGCCCGAGGACTGGTGGCAGGCCGCTCGCAAGGCCATCGCAGGCGCGCTGAAAGCCGCCAATCTCACCAGGGCCGATGTCGAATCCATCGGACTTACTGGCCAGATGCACGGCTGCGTGATGTTGGACGCCGCCGGCGAAGTCCTTCGTCCCGCGCTCATCTGGTGCGACCAACGCACCCAGCCTGAGTGTGACTGGCTGGATGAAAAGATCGGACGCGAGCGGCTGATCGAGCTGACATGCAACCCCGCGCTGCCTAACTTCACGCTGACCAAGCTGCTATGGGTGCGCACCCATCAGCCGGAAATCTTTGCCAAGATCGCACACGTTCTCTGTCCCAAGGACTACGTTCGCTACCGGCTTACCGGTGAGTTTGCCATCGATATGCAGGAGGCCAGCGGCACGCTTCTGCTCGACGTCACTCATCGTCGTTGGTCAACTGAGGTCGCAGAAGCCGCGGGTATTCCGCTGGCATGGCTGCCGCGTCTGTTTGAAGGTCCGGAGATCTGTGCTTGCATCAGCGATGCAGGTTCAGCTGCAACCGGCCTTGCTGTCGGAACGCCAGTTGCAGCGGGCGCTGGCGATCAGGGCGCTGGCGCCGTGGGTATGGGAATCGTAGCGCCCGGTGCGGTCTCCGCCACCATTGGCACTAGCGGCGTGGTCTTTGCCGCCACTGACAAGCCTACGATGGATCGTCTGGGACGCCTGCACACATTTTGCCACGCTGTACCGGGTCTATGGCACGTCATGGGCGTCACCAATGGCGCGGGCCTCTCGCTGCGCTGGCTTCGCGACACATTTGCTGCGGGTATATCGTATGACCAGTTGACGGCTGAGGCCGCAAAGATCTCCGCTGGCAGCGATGGAATGCTCTGGACGCCGTATCTGTTTGGCGAGCGCACGCCTCACCTTGACCCGGAGGCCCGCGCCGCATTTGTCGGCATCACTGCATCGCACACTCGCGCGCACTTTGTCCGCGCGGTACTGGAGGGCGTGGCGTTCAGCCTGCGTGACACCTTCTCGCTCTTTGCCGAATTGGGCATTCCCGCCACCCGCGTTCGTCTGGGCGGAGGCGGCGCGCGCGGTCCGCTGTGGCGACAAATTCAGGCCGACGTATATGGACAGCCAGTCGAGTTGCTTGCCGCCGAAGAGGGCGGAGCATTTGGCGCAGCGATCTTGGCAGCCGTCGGCATCAACGCGTGGTCCTCGGTCGAGGTGGCCTGTGCCGAAACGGTCCATGTGGCCGAGTCGGTTTTGCCAAACGATGCCGCCGCAATGAACACTGCCTACGCACGCTTCTGCAAGGTCTATCCTGCACTGATGGGCCTCTGAGTTTTTTTCGAGACTTTGCACGCTAATAATTCGTCTTGTCAACGCGGCAGAGATTAATGAACTTTGGAGGGTTGCATGGCAGATCGAGAGATCGGCGTTGGTGTTATTGGTTTTGGCTTGGGCGGGCGCGTCTTTCACGCACCGTTCGTGAACGCGGTTACAGGCCTGCGCCTGGTCTCGATCATGCAACGATCGGGCGACGCTGCGGCAAAGGCGTATCCGGCGACCAAGATTGCGCGCTCGGTCGAGGAGTTGCTGGCTGATCGGTCCATCGAACTGGTCGTCGTCACCACGCCCAACGCGACACATTTTGCTCTGGCCAAACAAACGCTCGAAGCAGGCAAGCACGTCGTCATCGACAAGCCCTTCGCCGCTACCAGCGACGAGGCGCGGGCCCTCGGCGAACTCGCAAAGAGCAAGGGCCTGCTCGTCCTCCCATTTCATAATCGCCGCTGGGATGGCGACTTTCTTACCATAAAGAAGCTTCTCGCCGAGCAAGCTGTGGGTCGCCTCGTCACCTTCGAGTCACATTTCGACCGCTTCCGTCCCGTCCCGCGCGAAGGTACATGGAAGGAAGCTGAGAATCCCGCCAACGGAATGCTCTTCGACCTCGGCCCGCACCTCGTCGATCAGGTGCTATCGCTCTTCGGTGCACCGGCTGCCATCACCGCCAGTGTTCGCTCCGACCGCGACCAGACAGCCATTGAAGACGCCTTCGACATCACTCTCCATTACCCCGCCGCAAACGGAAAAGGCCTGCTCGCCCACTGCCGCACCAGCTATCTGGCCTGTGACAACGCGCCGCGTTTTCTTCTACACGGTACCAAGGGCAGCTTCCGCAAGTACGGCCTAGACCCACAGGAGCCGGCGCTGGTGGCTGGAGCGAAGGTTCCGGCACAAGGTTCTCAGCAGCTATGGCTGAAGGAAAACTCATCACGCTGGGGCATTTTGACCGTCGCTCCCGATCTATCTCTCCCAGAGACGCTGGTCACAAGTGAAGTGGAGACAGAACTCTGCGACTATCGCGGATATTACGCCAGTGTTCGTGACGCCATACTAGGAGTAACACCACCTACAGTCACCGCAGAGGACGGCTTCCGCGTCATCCGCCTGCTGGAACTCGCCCGCCAAAGCTCCGCCGAAGGTCGCACGCTCAAGGTCGAGTTCTAGAGTCTCTACAATCTTTTGCGGGCAAATCGCAGCACACTCTCAATCAGAATCAGCGTCAGTCCCGCGAAGAGTACCAACCCAGCCCAATGCGCTGCGGCCGCAATATGTGGCAGGGCCATAATGCAAAATAGCAACCACGCCACAATAGCGCCAGCAAAGCTGCCGTCATCCACGAAGAGACCAACCACCTCGCGCGCAACACCCCGAATCCAGTGCATCGTTATGCATCCTCCGCAGCTGCTTGTGTGCTCGCGCGGCAGATCGGAACCAGCGCCAGAGCCAGCGCAAGATACGCCGTTATCAGAACGGGTATTGCAAGGTCGCCTCCCGGCCATGCGATGTGAGAACCCTCACCCACCCAGAAGGTTCCGAAGGCGGAGAGCAGTACCCCGACGATGAATTTCAGCGTGTTCTCCGGTATGCGGGCCAGTGGCCGGTGCAGCACAACGCCAAGCGCAATGATCGTCAGCAGCGCAGCAATTGCGCCCATCGACGCCGTCCACATCAGCCTGTGCCCGCCCGCGCCCAGTGCAATGATGATGAAGACCACCTCTGTCCCTTCGAGCATTGTAATGTTGAACGCTGTAGCAAAGGCCAGCCGATCCCACCGCCGCACGAAACCGGCCTCACGCAGCCGCGCAGTATTCTTCGCAAACGCTGCCGCCTCGTCATGCAGTGCAATCAGCCCAGCAGAGCGCAGAATCGCCTTGCGCAGCCAGCGTAGGCCAAAGAGCAAGATCATCGCGCCCACAGCGAGTTGGACTAGATGTAGAGGAATGCGTGTAAGTGCTGGCCCCACGGCCGCAACAACCGCTGCCAGCACTGCCAGCCCCGCCGTTGCTCCAGCCAATGCGCTTGGCCAGCCGCGAACGCTGCCCACGGCAAGTACAACGGTCAAAGCCTCGACACACTCGACCATTGATGCCAGAAACGCCGCCAGCAGAGTCGTCCCCACGCGCATCTCTGCAAGTTGATGCAGGCTGAAGCTCATCGCTATTCCTCAATAGATAATTCAATGATTGTCATTATGAGCGCAGCAAAAAATCTCTGCATTCTGCTATATGTTGACAGCCTTGCCTTCCACACTGCTAAAAGCATCAAGCAGTGCCTCGGCGACGGTCGGGTGCGCGTGGATGGTAAACATCATCTCCTCGACTGTTGCTTCCAGCTCAATGGCCGTCACGGCCTCAGCGATAATCTCCGTTGCGTTTGGCCCGATAATATGTACTCCCAGAATCTCACCGAACTTCACGTCTGTAACTACCTTGATAAAGCCATCGTGCGCATCGAGAATCGTCGCCTTCGAGTTGCCCACGAACGGGAACTTGCCAATCTTGACCGTGTGGCCAAGCTCCTTAGCCTTGGCCTCGCTCAGCCCAACACTGGCGATCTGCGGTTCGCAATAAGTACAGCCCGGAATGCGCGTGCGGTTGATGGGTCGCGCGTACTTCCCTGCCAGCCGCGCCGCCACAATCAACCCAGCCATGCTGCCGACGTGCGCCAACTGCGGTAGTCCACCGACGATGTCGCCAATCGCATAAACGCCCGGCTCGACCGTCTCCATCCACTCGTTCGTCATGATAAAGCCGCGCTCGGTGGTTATCTTGGTCTTCTCCAGCCCAATCCCCTCGGTTCGCGGTGCGCGCCCCACGGCGACCAGAACCTTCTCTGCCTGCTTCGTCTGCGACTTACCGTTCTGGTCAGTGTAGCTGACCAGCGCTCCGTTCTTGTTCTTCTCGATCTTTGTATCCTTCACCGAGAGATTGATGTCGAAGCCGCGCTTCTTCATCAACCGCAGCAGCTCCTTGCTGATCTCCTCGTCCTCGACCGGCACGATGCGCGGCAACGCCTCCAGAATTGTCACCTCTGAGCCGAAGCTCTTGAAGATCGAAGCAAACTCGATACCCACCGCACCCGAGCCAATCACCACCAGCGACTTTGGCACTGCATCAATCTTCAGGATCTCGTAGTTGGTCAGGATCGTCTCGTCCGCCGTGTACCCCGGCAACATGCGCGCGTTGGAGCCGGTCGCCAGCACCACCTTCTTGGCCTTCACCACCTGCGTCTTGCCGTCGGTCCCCTTCACCTCAACCGTGTGTGCGCCGCCGTTTGCCGAACCAGTCAGCGCGCCGAAACCCTTGAAGGTTGTGATCTTATTCTTCTTCATCAGGAAGTCGAGGCCCTTGGTGTGCCGCGTGATGACGTCGTCCTTGCGCGCCAGCACGGCCTTCCAGTTGAGCTTGGCCGCATCCCCCACTCCCTCGATCCCATAGCGATCCGCATGATGAATCTGGTCCCACAGCTCCGCTGAGAACAGCAGCGCCTTGGTCGGAATGCAGCCCCACAACAGACACGTCCCGCCCAGCCGATCATTGGCATCAACCAGCGCGACATTTACCCCATACTGTGCCGCGCGAATCGCGCAGGTATATCCGGCCGGCCCGCCGCCCACTACCACCACATCGAA
>CAZPZL010000070.1:0-9881 GCA_964590925.1 uncultured Granulicella sp. | reverse complement strand
TGGTCAGGTTGTTATCGCGAGTGAGCTTGGCGTGGGTGAAGCGCTCGTAGTGGCCAAGGTCGAGATCGGTCTCGGCGCCGTCATCGGTGACGAAGACCTCGCCGTGCTGGAAGGGCGACATCGTACCCGGATCGACGTTCAGGTATGGGTCGAACTTCATCATGTTGACCTTGATACCGCGCGCCTCCAGTAGGCAGCCGATCGAGGCTGCCGAGAGCCCTTTGCCGAGTGATGACACAACTCCGCCGGTTACAAAGATGTACTTTGCAGACATGGATGCGACCTCATAATTTGCTTGGTTTGAATAAGTCGTGTGCGGTTGGATTGATTGATGCGTGTGGGGCTGAATTGGCCGAGCCGCGCGGGACTGGATTGGGCTAGCCGAATTGGATTGGTTTGGGCCAACCGTCTGGGCACAATCAAGTATCGCAGAGCCTCGCTCGCAGAGCAATCTAAACTACCGTTGTCGGAGAATTTTGCTTGCATTTGCCTCCGCTCGTCGGGTGGGATACTATCCCCTGCATGGCGGCTGTAGGTAGGTTTGAGCGGGCGTGGATCGACACCGAAGAGTGGGCGATGGGGCAGCTGGATGCACTTGCCACGCGGCTCGGTCGCGGGAGTACTATGCCAGCACATCTGCTCACAGGCTTGGCTGGCGAGCGCGCGGCGTACTTTGAGCTGCGCCGCTGCGGCTACAAGGTGGTGGCGCGTCGCTGGACTAGCGCTCGATTGCGCGGAGAGATTGATCTGATCGCCTGGGATGGCGAAACCCTCTGCTTCGTCGAGGTCAAAAGCCGTACCGCGCGCGACATTACCCCCGCCGAATCCGCCATCGACGATCACAAACGCGATACCTTGCGTGCCATGTCACGCGCCTACCTTCGCACCTTGCCCGAGAAAGATCGCTCGACCATCCGCATCCGCTTCGAGATCATCGCCGTCTACCTGCTCAAGGATGCAACCGAGCTGGAGATCTTTCCCGCAACCTTCAGCTGAGATTGAACCATATAGGAATTAAACCGCAGTCCTGCTGCAGCGGGGACATTGCGCCTCTCTTCGGTGTCTAATGAAGGAGAGTTTCGCACGGAGGATTTTACAGATGACACTGCTCAATGCGCCGGCCTATGACGAACGCAAGGAAAGACGCAACCACAACATTCTGGTCGGCTCGGGCGTATTTCTTGCGGTGATGGTTGTGCTCTCGCTGGCTGGCTTTCTTATGGGCCACGGATGGCTCTTCACCAACCTTCCCGCCGAGCATCGCATGAAGGTCTTTTTGTCCGCAATCGAGGTTCAGGATTATCCCAAAGCCTACGGCATCTACTACAACGATCCCCAGTGGCGGCAGCATCCCGACCGCTATCAGGACTATCCGCTGGCTCGCTTCACCGAGGACTTCACCAGCGAGAGCGATTGGAAGGGTCCCATTACCGGCTTCCACGTCGATTATTCGCGACGCAACAAGACGGGAGTTGTCGTCGCCGCAACCATCAACGGAACCACCAATCTAACCCTGCTGGTCAACCGCAAGGACAACACGCTAGCCGCTTATCCCTACATCCTTACGCGCGGCTTTTGATGCTGTGCTACAGATGAAAAGGCCCGCCGTAGCGTTACCGTGCTGCGGCAATCGCGTCACGCTGAATTGCCTGTAGCTCGGGCAGGATGTGGCCCAACGCCACGGGCGAAGCATCGCGCGTGCCCAGCGCAAAATACGCTGCTCGGAAGATCTGGAAGAGTTGATCGTAGCGCGCAACCTCCTCTGGCTCTGGCGTGAAGGTCTTGAAGGCAGGACAAAGCGCGTTCTGCGCCTCTTCAATCGTGCTGAAGTCTCCGGCAGCAAGGAACGCCACAATCACCGAGCCGAGCGAGGTCACATCCCCCTCCGGTACCAGCACTGGCTTGCGCAGAATGTTGGCGTAGATCTGGTTCAGCTTGGCATTCTTCTTGGGGATGCCTCCGCCATTGATGACGCGGCGGATCGGTGCGCCATTCTCTTCCATCCGATCGAAAATGACGCGGGTGTGCAGGGCGGAGCCTTCAATGGCCGCGATCAGTTCGTCCGACGCCGTGTGGTGCAGGTTCCAGCCAAACGTCACGCCGCCCAGCGCTGGATTGACCAGAACCGTGCGGTCTCCGTTGTCCCATGTCAGGCGCAGCAGGCCGGTCTGGCCAGCCAACAGGTGCGATCCTTGTTCGACCAGCGCGGCCACGGTCGAGCCCGCGCGCCGAGCTATCGCCGCGAAGACATCGCCCACCGCTGACATTCCCGCTTCGATGCCGACCAGCGCCGGATCGACCGATCCGGGAACCACGCCGCAGACTCCCGGCACCAGCGTCTGTTTGTCGCTCAGGCCGATGATGCAGGTCGATGTACCGATGACGTTGACCACATCGCCCAGACGGATGTTTGCGCCGAGCGCGTCCCAATGTGCGTCGAAGGCACCTGTCGGGATGGGAATTCCGGCGGTCAGGCCCATCGCGTCCGCCCACTTTTCGCAGAGCTTTCCGGCGATCTTGTCCGAGGTGTTGTAGTGGCCGGAGATCTTGTCTCGCACACCAGCCAGCAGCGGATCGATGGAGACGAGGAACTCCTCCGGGGGCAACCCTCCCCAGCGCGGATTCCACATCCACTTATGTCCCATTGCGCAAACGCTGCGCGGAATCTCATTTGGATCAGTGACGCCACACAGGGTCGCTGCAACCATGTCGCAGTGCTCCAACGCAGTAACGAACTTCGGCCTCAGTTCTGGGTTGTGGCGCAGCCAGTGCAGCAGCTTCGACCATCCCCACTCGGAGGAGTAGACTCCCCCACACCAGGCTATGCCCTCAAAACCAAACTTGTGCGCCGCACGAGTGATCTCATCGGCCTCGCCCGCGGCACGATGGTCGCACCACAGGTAGTATTCGCTGAGTGGTGCCAGATTCTGGCCTACGATGATGACGCTCGATCCTGTTGTATCCAGCGCGATGGCCTTGACCTCGCTGCGGTCAATGCCGCTCGCCTTGACCGCCGCGCGCATGGCTCGGGCCAGAGCCGACATCTGATCGTCGTGCGACTGCGTCTTAAGCTGCGGATCGGTCGGCGAGCTGTGCAGCGGATACTCGGCGACAGCCGATCCTAGCTTGCCACGAAGCTTGTCGAAGATGGAGATGCGAACGCTCAATGTGCCGAAGTCGACCCCTGCCACTACACTCACGATTGTTTCTCCTCTAGCGATTCATCTGAAATTGCATCATACGCATTCTATCCGACTGGCTGTGGCACGCGCAGTGACCACGCCTCCGTACAGGGCAGGCGCGGTCACAATTGGTTGATCTGCAAGATGACGAAATGCAGGAATCCCTTCGGCAATCTCAGGGCAGGCTCTTCACCGCGTCCAGCATTTGGTCTTCGTGGGGCGCGTTCAAAATGGTGGCAAGGACAAACAGCGGCAAAATGCGGGAATGGAGTAGACCCCACCCATTGCAATGAGGCTGCGATGGATGGGACACCCGAGCGTTGGAGCAAAGAGGAGACTAAGCTACGGCAAAAGCAGATTCCTCCGCTGCACTGCGGAATGACAAGCAGACTGGCGGGGAATTTCTAAATCGCCCTAGATTCTATAGCGCCCTAGACGTCCTTGACGCCGTCAACGAACGCTTTGAGCTTGCGGCTGCGGCTAGGGTGACGAAGTTTACGCAGTGCCTTGGCCTCTATCTGCCGAATGCGCTCTCGGGTGACTTGGAAGCTCTGGCCGACCTCTTCGAGGGTGTGCTCGCTGCCATCCTCGAGTCCGAAGCGCATCTTGATGACGCGTTCTTCTCTCGGGGTCAAAGTCCGTAGCACTTGAGACGTGTACTCCTTTAGGTTGACTGCGATGACGGCGTCGGCAGGGCTGACTGCCATGCGATCCTCGATGAAGTCACCGAGATGCGAGTCCTCCTCCTCGCCGATTGGGGTCTCCAGCGAGATCGGCTCTTGCGCAATTTTGAGCACCTTGCGCACCTTGGCGACAGGGATGTCCATGCGCTTGGCGATCTCTTCGGATGAAGCCTCGCGGCCCAGTTCCTGAACGAGTTGGCGACTGGTGCGGATCAGCTTGTTGATCGTCTCGATCATGTGCACCGGAATGCGGATGGTGCGGGCCTGATCGGCGATGGCACGGGTGATCGCCTGACGGATCCACCAGGTTGCGTAAGTGGAGAACTTATAGCCGCGACGGTACTCGAACTTGTCGACAGCCTTCATCAGGCCGATGTTCCCCTCCTGAATGAGGTCGAGGAACTGTAGCCCGCGGTTGGTGTACTTCTTGGCAATGGAGACGACCAGACGCAAATTAGCCTCGATCAGCTCGCGTTTGGCGCGTTCAGCGTCCATGTCGCCCTGAATGATCTCTCGCTGGGTACGCTTGAGGGCGACGATGGAGATGCCAGCGTCAGACTCAATGCGTTCGAGGTCAAGGCGGCAGTTCCTCTGTTGGCGTTTGTACTCCTTGCGCAGTTCCTCGGAACGCGACGCCTCATGCTTGGCCTCGAGAGACTTGATCTGACGCTCAAGGGTACGCATAGCATCGACCGTCTTGTTGACCTTATCGAGCAGTCGCTTTTTCTCGGAGTTGGTGTACTTCAACTCGCGAATGATGCGGTTGATGAGGACGTGCTCGCGGCCAATGAGCCAGAGCGACTTGCGGTGGTCTCTGGCCTTGGCGCGTGAGTCCTTGCCAACGGGCGCGGCGCTCTTCTCGGTCAGCGCGTTGATCTTCTTCTGATGCTTGAGAATCGCGTCGATGCGGCCGACGGTGGCCTTGACGCGCGCCTGTAGGATCTCTTCGGTCAGCTCCTCCTCGTCGAAGGTGACGACCTCCTTTATGTTGCGCACACCGCGGCGCAGGTCCTCACCTAGACCGACGATCTCTCGGATGACGATGGGCGAACGCGAGATGGCCTTCATGACGCGGTTCTGGCCGCGCTCAATGCGCTTTGCAATCTCGACCTCGCCCTCGCGGGTGAGCAGGGGAACCGTGCCCATCTCGCGCAGGTACATGCGAACCGGATCGTTGGTCTTTTCAAGGGTGCCGGGAGACAGGTCCAGCTCGACGTCGTCGGACTCCTCGCCAGCCTCGGGCTCGTATTTATCGCGATCGTGGACCTCGCCGGAGAGGACATCGATACCCTGAGTGTTGATGGTCGTCATCAGGTCGTCAAGCTCGTCGGGTGAGGTGACGTCACCGGGCAACAGGTCATTGACCTCGCCAAAGGTAAGGTAGCCCTTTTCTTTTCCGGCTCCGATGAGCTTCTCTAAATCTTCTTCGTACTTATCATGTTCTTCAGCCACGGCGATGCGCGCTCCTAGGAAGGAAATTATTTGGGGTCAGCGGCAAATAGGCACACTTAACCCCTTGGATGTTTCGGGTTCGATGAGAATCAGATGCGGTATAGACCGCGGTGGCAAGCCAGATCGCTCAAGGCGAATCAAGGCATTCAGAGGCGCACAACCCCATCGAACAACAGAATACCATAGTGTTTAGATATTTTTTAAAGAAAATAGATTCAGCACACTACATTACAACTGTTTAGCGTGTCGAGAGAACCAGCCGTTCAACTCCTGCTTGTCGTGCGAACCCGTGGCAAGATGCAGGTATATCAAGTATTTCTCCCTGGAGTAGCAACGATCTGCCAGCCATTGAAGCGCAGAAAGCTCTCGGATACGACCAGCGCAGTGCATTTGTTGCCCTCGATAAGAGAGCGCTGCATACGATTCAAATGCGTAGTAAACCGTATTACCTTTTTCCACATGGAAAAACCAAGGATCTCCTTAGGCAGAATAATCCCGACTGAGTCTCCTATGGTGGCAACTCTGACTGCGGTGCCACGGTGTCCCCTGTGTTGTTGTAGCGCATGCAATAACCAAAATGCTATATCGCATTCAAACTTCCGCATTTCGCTTCGAACGCCCAAGGCGGGCCAGCAAAGCCGCTGGTTTGAGCGAATGGGGATAATGCAACATACTGGAAATAAAGGCGGGAAAGGTGTCGTGCGCGATGCGCAGCGAAGCGGGCAGGACGTAGCAGTTCATGGCCAGCTCCGAGATCAGCAGTGCTGAGGCCGCTCCATAGAGACCATGCCAGCGTGCCAGAAAGTAGCAGGCAACGCAGGTCAGGCTGGTGGCCACGAGGTAGACCAGCGCCATACGCTGGTGCTGGTTGGTAGAGGTCATCAGGGCGGAACTGGTTGACCACAGCGAATAAACTACGACGACTAGTAGTAGAAGGCTCAACAGTCCGCGGCTGGGCGGGACATGGCCTCTAGTCCAATGGTGGAGGAAGTTCGGACCAACCAGCATCACAGCGCTGACGGTAATTACGGTGAGGATGAGAGCCAACTGACAGGAGCGGCGGTGCAGAGCGCGCGTCAGATCGATCTTGCCCGCGCCAAACGAGAGCGTCAGCTCCGGCTCGAAGGTGCTGCTGGCCATCTGCTCCAGTTTCAGCGCAATGCGTGAGACGGTGCGCGCGGTTGAAAAGACGACCACGCTGACCGGGCCAAGCGCGTAGTTGATCGCCATCTGAGATCCCATCTGGTTAAATGCGTTGCCGATGGGAAAGGCCATGTAGGCGATGGAGGGGCCAGCAATGCGACGAATCTCGCTGAAGCTCGCGTACTTCCATCCAAACTCGATCCAAGCGATGTCGTGCTTTACCATGCAGATGAGAAGGATCGTTCCAGCGATGTTGGCGCTGGCATAAACCTGCGCCGTAACCAGTGCGCCATGTCCCAGTGCCACGGACACCAGTGTGCAAGCAAAGGCTCCCAGAGCCATCATGCTCTTGATAAACCCACCGTATGGATAGCGACCGATCGAGCGATAGGCCGCCTGTAGCAGCCCCTCAAGCTGAGACAGCATGACCGAGATGCCGAGGGAGAAGATGATCCACTTTGTATCCACTTCACTGATTGAGTGAATATTCAATAGCCGGGCCGCTGGCAGAAGATACAGCACTGCACTCAGCAACACCATCGTGATCGTGCCAAAGGAGACGATCAACCACCAACAGCTTTGAAACGACTTCAACGCCTTCTCGCGCTGGCCGGCGGCAATCAGCATCGTCATCTCGTTGCCAGCGACCATTCCGAAGCCAACACTACCGAAGGCAAGCATGTTGGGAAAAGTGCTCAGAATCATCCATTCGCCGTAGAGAGGAACCGGCCAGAAGCGCAGAAAGACTGGAATCTGAATGAATTGAATGATCGTCTGCGAGAGGCTCGATACGATGTTCGATAGAAAGCTCCACGCCAGACGCCGTTTTGTTCCACTATCCAAGGTTGCGTTCCTTCTTCCAGACTGTCAATGCGGCTAAAATCTCAGTCGATATTCGGTGTTTAGAGCGGTTCCCATAACGATGCGTGACGTAGCCGAACGACAAAAGCAGATTCCTACGCTTCGCTACAGAATGATTGACAAATCGGTCTAAGTAATTCAGAAAGCCTCTCCGATGCGGCACACCCTATTTTGCGCGATGGAACGAAGTATACACGGAGACGTTTGTAGCAGTTCATGCGACCAGCAACAGATGTGGCGATCCAACCTTTCACTGCCATCCCAACTCTGAGGGCAGCCGCTTCGCCTGCTCCTCGGGTGCGAACTGAATCCGCAGTCGCTGGATGGCCTGAACCGCCGCGGCATAGCTTTCGCTGGACGAGTGCACCGCTAGATCGAGAATCGCCGCTGGCACAGCATCCAGCGTTGCACAGCAAACTGCAATCGCCGGTTCCCTCGCGCAATAGAAGTCGATGTAGGCGTTAGCGGTATAAACCAGCGGCTTGCAATAGGCCAGCGCGTCGAAGAAGGTTCCGCTGGCGCGCAGGCGAAAGCATCCCGGCGTTCCCAGCCACAGGGAGTGGGTGATCGACTGCGCGCGCTCGATGAAGCTCTCGCGGCAGATCGGCTCGCATCCCACGTCCTCAATCAAAGGACGCAGCCGCTCGACCGCAGCCTGATCGGAGAGAAACCCAATCAAACGAAAACGAATCGTGGGATCGACCGCCTTGACCGCTCGCGCAACCTCTTCGAGCAATCGTCCGTCACCCGTGTTGCCAAAGACACCGAAGATCGGAGGCTGGGCGGGCGCTGGACGAACCGGGAAGAAGTGATATGGATGGTCGATGATGCACGGTATACCCAGCGCAGGTCGAAACCGCTGCGGCAGGTTCTCGGCAATCGACTGGCCCAGCACTATATAGCGCAGCCCAAGCGGATGGGGTCGCATGACAACACGCTTTAGGCTAAACAGATTCAGGGGAAATCGCTCCCGCGACGCGATCTCCAACTCCTCCAGATTGCCGTGAAGCACCACGCGAACAGAGTCCCTCTTGCGCATCATGCGCTTGAGCTGCAGCAGTTGCATGCGGCTGATAGAGGTAAACAGAACACGCTCATCCGGCGCAAGCGCCTGGCGCAGAAGGCGTGCGCTGCGCATCCATCGAACCAGAAGCGAACTCGTTGGCCGCAGCGTCGCCACACGCCACTCGATACGTTCGACCAGCGCCGGAGCATATTGCGCGATGATTCCGCGAACAACATCGAGATGAACCGGAAAACCGCGAAACGAGATCGCGGCCTCCGGGTAGGCCAGCGCTGTAGCGTGCAGCAACGCAGCATTGAACGGTGCGTGAAAGACCTCCTCCATCTGGGGTTCAACAACAGCGATTGGCCGATCCACGCGACTCTCCTCTTCACAATACTAGAGCGATTTCAGAGTAACTGCTATCGCACGCAGATCAGAGAAGTTGTTTTTCTTCATGAAAATCCACGCGAGCAGTGGTTGCCACTGTAAACACCAAGCTGAGGCCGCTCAACCGGATCGCACTGCGCCCAGACAGCCGCGCCGCCGACTTCGTCCTATTACGTTACGCACGAAGCTGACGATCCACCTGTAGCTTCTCTTGAATGAGGCGGGCGAGCATCTCTTGATCTCCGCGTCGGTCTGCCTCGGCGATCTGTGCGCGCAACTCGCGTTGACGCCGCTCCAAACGCCGCTGCTCCAGCGTGTGAAGCGCGTCCTCCACCTGCGTCAGCAGCGCGGGATCGGTCCGCTGCGATGAGTAGTCCAGCACCTCAGCCAACTGCGCGCGCGCCTCATCGGTTGCCGCTGCGTCCAGCGGATTGGACGGCACCGCAGTATTCGCCAGCGTGTCCAGCAGGTCCGCCGTCGCAAGATCGGCGATCCACGCAGAGTTTTCAGAGAGTGCCGTGGCCGCTCGCTGTCGCGCCCGGTCGCTCTCCGGCATCACCAGTGCGCGCAGCAAAATCCGCTCGGTCTCGGTCACTGGCTCGGCGCGATGCAACGGAACGCTGGCCACACGATGCGCTGCAGCCTGCTTCAGTTCCTGCCGCATTAGCGCAGAATCAATGCCGAGCTTATTCGCCGCGTCCTCGGCGAACTGGTTGCGCCGGATCGGGTGTGTCATCCGCCGAATGTGCGGTAGCAGAAAATTCATCGCGCTCACCTTCGCCTCGGCGGCGTGACCGGGGAAGAGTTGGCGGGCGCGCTCGATCAGATAGTCCGAGTGCCGCTTGGCCCCGCGCAGCGCCGCGCCGTACGCCTGAATCCCGCGCTGGCGCACAAAGCGGTCGGGGTCAAGGCCTCCGTCGAGCGTCACCAGCTTCACGTCAAAATCCTCCTCCGTCAGCATGGCGATGGACTTTTCCGCAGCGTTCGCTCCCGCCGTGTCGGGATCGAAGTTCACGATGACCCGCTTGGTGAAGCGACCCAGAAGCCGCACCTGGGTCTCCGTGAATGCCGTGCCGGATGTCGCAACGACGTTGTGAATCCCCATCATGTACACGCTGATGCAGTCCATCTGCCCCTCGACGAGGACGACGAAGTCGCTCTTGCGCA
>CAZPZL010000069.1:0-9995 GCA_964590925.1 uncultured Granulicella sp. | reverse complement strand
CCCTTGCTGGACGCGAGTTCGAGTTTATGACCAACCTCTTCGGCCAGCCGGAGTCAGGCCGCATCAACATCGTCGAGCTGCCGGAGGATGCCGTCAGTGCGGCGTGGGCGCCGGAGATTGCAGCCATCGCAGGCAATCGCATTGTCGATCACACGCCAGCATCGCAGACTGCTCAGCAATACCCTGGCGCATCAGTGGTGGGGCAGCGAGATCTCGCCCGCAACGCTCAACGACGCATGGATCACCAACGGCATGAGTCGCTATGCAGAGCTGATGTTTCTGGAAGAGGCTGCTGGCAAGACGGCACTTCAATCGGCCATCGGCGATGTCTCGGCCGGCGCGCTGGCATACGACACAGAGCCGCTCTCGACGCTGGGACGACTCGATCCCTTCTCTCCGCAGTTTCAGTCGATGACGCTGGAGAAGGGCGCAATGGTTTTCCACATGCTTCGCTACGAACTCGGCGACGACGCGTTCCAGAGTTTCCTGCGCAGCTTGCTATCACAGTACACAGGCAAAGGCGTTCGCAGCTCCGAGGTTCAAACTGTTGCCGAGGAGCAGATGGTGAATGGCTCGCATCTTGAGCTGACGCCCTTCTTCTCACAGTGGATCGACGGCACCGGAGCGCCCTCCTTCACCAACAAGTATTCGGTCTATCGGCTGGGCAGCAACAAGGGTTTCCGCACGCAGGGTTCGATCAGTGAGGATCTCGACCTCTTCCGCATGCCAATCGAACTGCGCATCGAGACCGACGGCAAGACGGAAGACCGCCGCATCGACGTGGCAGGCACTGACTCGCCGTACACGGTCGAGACCTTTGGCCGACCGCGACGCATCACCATCGATCCCCAGAGCTGGCTGCTGAAAAGTACGCCAGACCTCGCCATCCGCGTTGCTGTGCTGCGTGGACAGCAGCTTGTGGCACAGGGCGATCTGACCGGAGCGCTGGCCGAGTATCAGAAGGCGCTCGATGCAAATAAATCCAGTTCGTTGGCAAGCTATCGCATAGCCGAGGTCTTGTTCCTGATGCGCAACTATCAGGCCTCGGCCAACAGCTTCCGTGACGCTCTGCGTGGTGACGACGACCCGAAGTGGACCGAGGTTTGGAGTCACATACACCTCGGGTACATCTTTGATGTCACTGGCCAGCGCTCGCGTGCGGTCAACGAGTATCGGCTGGCCGTACAGACCAACGACAACACACAGGGAGCACTCAACGAAGCCCGCGCGCGGATGCAGACTCCATACAAACGAGAGCGCGCCGACAACTAATTGTGCTGCATCTATATGTGGGCGATATACTGAGCGCCAGAGTTTTCAGCCAAGGAGTCTTCCATGCTCAAGGGTTTTCGCGACTTCATCCTGCGCGGCAACGTGGTCGATCTCGCCGTCGCTGTCATCATCGGTGCGGCATTCGGTAAGATCATCACGGCCTTCACCAACAACATTATCAGTCCGCTGATCGGGGCCATCGCAGGTAAACCGGATTTTTCCTATCTCGTACTGACCGTGCACGGTGGCAAAGTTGGCTACGGCAGTTTTCTTACCGCTGTCATCGATTTTCTGATTCAGGCCGCGGTGGTCTACTTTTTGCTTGTGCTGCCGATCAACTATTTTCTAGCAAAGATGAAGAAATCCCCCGCTCCGAGGACGAAGCCCTGCGCCGAGTGCCTCTCGGAGATTCCGCTGTCCGCAAGTCGTTGCAAATTCTGCGCGCAGCCCGTAGCGTAGTTGCGAAGGCTCCTTGCTCTACAGCTTGTGTGGTGCGCAAGGCGATCTGACCGGGACGCTGGTAGAGGTTTGGAAGTACATCAATTTAGCTATATCTTCGATGTCACTGACCAGCGCTCGCGTGCGGTCACAGAGTACCGCTTGGCCATTTAGAGCAACGACAATACTCAGTGCGTACTCAACGAGGCTCGCACGCGCATGCAGACTCCATACAAACGCGAGCGCGCCGATAAACACTAGAGATCGGGCGCCTGCGCGTCGAAGTACGCGCGAATGCGGTCCGCAGTAGTAGTGCTCACCACAGCCGTCAGCGCATCCGGCGCGGCCAGACGGATTGCGCGCACACTGCCAAAGTGTTCCAGCAGCCGTTGCCGCGTGCGCGGACCGACGCCAACGATTGCGTCCAGTTCAGAGTCGCGGTCGCGCATCTCACGTCTCTTGCGGTGATAGGTGACAGCAAAGCGGTGGCTCTCGTCGCGAATCATCTGGATCAGGTGCAGCACCGGCGAGCGGCGGTCGAGGACGACCGGCTCGGAGCCCTGGCCGTAGACGTAGAGCAGTTCCTCGCGCTTGGCTATGGAGGCCAGAGCGGGCTGTCCTGGAACATCGGGCTGAATTCCAATCTCCGCCAACCCCTGGTAGGCGGAGTGTAACTGCCCCACTCCGCCGTCGATCAAAATCACTGATGGCATCTCCTTCTTCTCGTCCATCAGCCGTTTGTATCGCCGCCCGACGATCTCGCGCATCGAAGCAAAGTCGTCGACCCCTGTCACCGTCTTCACCTGATATTTGCGGTACTCGGACTTCTTCATCGCGCCGTCCTGCCAGACGACCATCGAGGCAACTGTCTCCGCGCCCTGAATGTGCGAGATGTCGAAGCACTCAATGCGTCGCGGCAGATCCTCCAACCCCAGCGCATCCTGTAGCGATTCCTGAATAGCCTTCATAGCTGGCTTCAGTACGCGAAATCTCTGGTCGAAAGACTGCTTGGCGTTGAGGCAGACAAGATCCACCAGCGAGCGTTTCTCGCCACGTTGCGGAGCCAGAATCTCGATGCGATGCCCACGCCGCTCGCTCAGCAACTCAGCTAATACCGCGCGGTCGGCAAACTCAACCGGCGTCAGAATCGCGCGCGGCACATAGTTATTGCCCAGATAGATCTGCTTCAGCAGTGAAGAAAAGAAAGCCGCCGGATGAAAGTCATTGTGAATTGAGCCAGCGGAATCGATGCCCGACGTACTTGGTTGATGAGCGAACTTGACCTCGACGGATTCCTCCGTGTCGCACTCCTCCAGCAACTCCGGCAGCTCCTCCCAGAACAGATCGCGCCGATCCACAATCTTTCCCGCGCGCATGTGAAAGAGGTTCACCGCCAGCATTCCGCTTTCGGAGTGATAGCCAAAAACGTCGGCGTCCTCGTCGTCGGCCGTCGCTATGCGCTGTTTCTCCTGCATCTGATGCACCGTAACGATCTGGTCGCGCAACCGGGCCGCCGCCTCATACATCTCGGCCGCCGCCTCCGCTTCCATACGCCGTGTCAACTCGGCCTCCAACTCGCCAACCTTACCGTTGAGAAACATCTGCACATCGCGAATCGCCTGAGCGTAGACCTCTGGTGTTGTCAGTCCTTCGACGCACGGCCCCAGGCATCGCTTTATGTAGAACTGCAAGCAGGCTCGCGGATGATAGCGCGAGAGGTCCACCTTGCAGCTCGGAATCAAAAAGCTACGATGAATCAGCTCGACGAGGCGATAGGCGAGGTTGCTGGGAAAGTAAGGTCCAAAGTAAGATGAGCCGTTTCTGCGCAGGCGTCGCGTTACAAAGACCTTGGGAAAGCGGTCGTTCATGGTGAGCTGGATGTAGGGGTATGTCTTGTCGTCGCGTAGCAGAATGTTGTATCGCGGCTGGCGCTGTTTAATGAGGCTGTCTTCTAGCGCCAGTGCCTCGCGCTCGTTGCCCACGGTGATGTACTCGATGTCGACGGCCTCGCGCATCAGTGAGCCAGTTTTGGCGTTGGCCTGACTCGATTCCAAAAAATACGAACGCACGCGCGCGCGCAGGTTCTTCGCCTTGCCGACGTAGATCACCTCGCCCTCGGAGTTCTTGTACAGGTAGCAGCCGGGCAGCGCGGGGATGGTGCGAATTTTTTCGTGTAGATCCATGAATCTCAGATGCGCGAACGATCTCGCTGCATCGAGTGTAGAAGAACTCGCTGGATGGTGTAACCGAAGGGTTCAGTTGATCCGGTAGTTGATCTTCCGCGTATCAACCAGCGCAAGAAAGAGAGCGCGGCAAAGAAGCATAAGCTGGAATTTGAAGCGAAATGGTGGGTTGTGCAGCAGACCCACACGCTCGTGGTTAAATTGACACTGAAAGCTGCTGGTCAGCTTCGAGAAAACACAGGAGATCTATGCGGCGCTGCTATTGCTGGCCGCGATGATGATCTGCTGGAGGTAGACCATCCCTGTTCACTGATAAGTTGTAAATTACACTTTTACGCTGCCGCTGGGCGAGAACAAATAGAAGGTGACCGATCCCTCCGTGCTGCGGCGGTGTGGCGTACCCCGTGGGATCGTGAGCAGGTCACCCTTGGCCAGCGTCACGCGTGTCGCCCCTGTGCTGTCGGGTGCCAAATGCTCACCCGGTTTGGTCAGACGCGGGTTGACCGGCGCTCCGCCCAATTCGTACACTGTCGAGCCGTTGAGAATCGCAAGGATATGGTCGCGCCCTTCATGCCACTCGAACTCCTTGGCACTCTTGGCGACCTCAGTGGTCAGCACCACAGCGCAGGCAAGTCCCGGCCCTGCATCCACCAGATTTTTGTTGCCACCCTTGCCCGTCAGAGCCTTGCCGTCCTCATCTAACTCAGCAGCCGAGAAGTGCTGAAACGTAACTGGCGTAATCACAGCCTCTGGCGTGGGGGATACAGGCGTCTGTGCAAGCAGGCGGTCGGCGACGGCAAAGCTGGCAGCGGCTAGCGGAGCATTGCGCAAAAAACGACGGCGAGTGGCGGAATTGTCCATGCAGGCAGTGAATCATATTTGCACCTGCTCTGCCAAGTGCCCCGCTGCAGGCGGCAGCGGTAATATCCTCATTCTCTGAACGTATCATCCGTCGAGTGCCGGCATCCTGAACACAGTGAAGGACCCTGTATATCATCGCTGCCAGTTTTGCCTTGATGTCGAGCCACAGAGTTATTGAGCAGCTTCGCACGATGGATTAGGCGAAGAAAAATAGAATAAAATCAATTTCGTACCCGGTTTTCCTCGATTTAATGGTGAAAAGTAGAAAATAGAGGTACGAAAGCCGAAGAAAAACGGTAATCTACAGCAAAGCCGTAGTACCAAACCTGATTCTTATTCAACAGGGTTCTACACGGCTTCGGGTAACGCACAGGCAACCATCATGACAAAGGCGTGTGTAATCCGGCTATGGGTTTGGGCTATTCTTCTGGGAGGCGCGACGCTGGTTGCGTTAACTGCCCGGATGGAGGCGCAGGTCTCGCCGTCGGAAACTTCGGGATATCAAACATCTGCGCAGGCATCGACTCCCGCCTCTCAATCTTCGCTGCCCAGTTCTCAGCTGCCGACCCAAACTACTACCCAAGCTGCCAATCAGGCCTCTCAATCGTCGCAGGCCTCTTCGCTCTTATTGCAGACGCTTCTGGAGCGTGCGCGTGGCTTTGAGGTTCGCGGTCGCATAGATATGGCCGTCCCAACCTGGCGACAGATCTTGCTGGTGGACCCGAACAATGCGGAGGCTACAGCAGGGCTGTCTCGCGCATCTCGTCTGGAAGGTGGTGCCAACACCGCGCAGAATCACACTGCTCCAGACCGACTCGCTCACGATCTTCCCGCAAGTCCACTACAAACGAATTCGCAACAGACGCCGCAGGTAGCCAGTGCGGGCACGCGCTCGTCGACTGAACGGCTAGCCTACGAGGCCCTCAACGACCGCCGACTGGATCAAGCCGAGGCGCTATTCCAGATCATTCTTCAGCGAGAGCCAGACAACCCGCGCGCTCTGGCCGGTATGGGTTATATCCGCATGCAGCAGGGCAACTTCATGGGAACGATCAGCTTTCTGGAGCAGGCGTCGCGCGACGAAGCTGGTGACGCGGGCTTGATTCAGGCGCTCGATACGGCGCGCTTCTGGTTTCATGTTGGTGAGGGCCAGACTGCTCTGACTACTGGAGACCTGACCGGGGCAGAGAAGGAGTACAACGCTGCCCTGCATCTGCGTCCCGACAGTGCCGAGGCCTTGAGCGGACTGGCCCGAACGCTGATCCGTACACAACAACCGGTGACGGCGATACCGCTCTTTGATCGCGTCGTGCGTGCCAACCCAGCTTCATCTGAGGGTTGGCGCGGCCTCGTGCAGGCGCAGGCCGCCGCTGGCGAAGCCGCGCAGGCTTTGGCCACCGACGGGCAAGAGCCCGCAGCGGTTCATGCCCAGCTGTCAGCCGAGCCGCAGTATTTGCGTGCGTTGGCCGCAGCCTACAGTGCTGCCGGTCGCGATGCAGATGCCGTGCGCACTCTGGAATCAGCTCTGCGTCTCGCCGATCCAGCCGATGCTAAGACGTCCGACGGAAAGACTCGGATCGACACTGAGATCCAGCTTGCCGACATGCTTCTGGCGACCAATCGTCTACAACAGTCGATGACGCTCTACGCTCAGGCTCTTGCGGCGGACCACGCAAACACTGCAGCCTGGCGGGGTCTTGTGCGCGTACAACACGCCTTGGGACGCGACGCGCAGGCAATGTTATCGGTCGAGAGCATGCCTCCGGCCAGCTACGCTGTAGCCATGCGCGACACAGCATTTGAGGTGACCGTTGCCTCGGTCTATCAGGAGCAGAAGAAGTTCGACGTAGCCGAGGATCTGCTGGAGAAGGCACTCGCGCAGCAGACCAGCACGGGACAAAAGACGTCGCCTGGCGTCGAACTGCAACTGGCAAGCCTATACGCGGCGAGGGGTGACGCTAAACTGGCTGTGCCCATCTATCAGCGCATCGTCGATGGCGACGCGACACTCTCCAATGCAATTCAATCCGCCGCGTGGGACGGGCTGGTCGATTCGCTGCACGCGACCGGCGACGACAAACAGGCACTGGCTGAGGTGCAGAAGATTCCTCCGGCTCCACGAGCCGCGCTGGACCGCAATGCAAGCTTTCTACAGACGCTGGTTTCGCTCTACGCGGCAAATGGTCAATCGAGGCAGGCGGCGGCGACGCTGGATCGTGTACAGCAGCTATACGTAGCCCAGAAAGCCGCTGCGCCCGCTGACCTGGACATCCAGAACGCGTGGCTGCTCTACAATGGTCTACAGGACGCGAGCCTCTTTCGCCAACTGTTGGAACTAGGCGGAAGGTCAGATCTAACAGTCGAGCAGACTCGCGCGGTCGAAACCATCTGGACTAACTGGGCGGTACGGCGGGCCGGTCAGTTGACCGCAGCAGGCAACTCGCGCTTCGCATTGGCCGTGCTTAACGCGGCTGCGCGTGCTTTCCCGGACAATCCCGCCGTGCTTAAGATACTGGCCAACGGATACGCACAGGCAGGCGAGGCAGACAAGGCCGTCGCCATCTACAAGGCTCTGAATCTTTCCTCGGCCAGTGTCGCAGACTATCAGGCTGCGGTTGGTGCAGCGCTCTCTGCGGGAGACAAGATCGCCGAAACGTGGCTGCGCAGCGCGCAGACGGCATTTCCCAACGACCCGCAGATTCTTCTGCTCAGCGCGCGATTCGAGCAGTCGCGCGGCAATACGAACCGCGCTATCGACCTCTACCATGCCTCACTCAAGGCGATGCCCGCAACCGACCCTGGCACGGAGCTGGCCGCGCAGCTTCATCTCCCCGCGCCCAATGTCCCGTCGCGCCTTCCCAGCGCCGACGAGCAGCAGGATTTGTCGATCCTGCTCGCTCCCGGTAGTCCGATTGCTTCTGGTCTGCCACTTCCCGGATCAACGCCGGACGCGAAGTCGCTCCAGCCGCACGTCTACGACATTCCCTATACGCCACCCGCAGCTTCGACCCTGGGCAGAGATGCAACAGATGGCTCCAACGGCGGCGCGAACAGCGGTGCCAATCACGTGGTTCCGCCTTACATGACCAATCCCAAGCCGACCGATGCTGCGCCTGCTCCAGATGCTCAACCGAAGGGGGGCGCTCCGCAGTCTCGCGTGGAGCAGCTACAACCGGATGCCGTAGAGCCAGTTGTGCTGCTTGAGCCGGCCGTGCACGGGCAGACCGCGCAAGCAGTAACCATGACCAACGTGGTTGCATTCCGTATGGGCGACACGACACCGCATCCGGCTCAGCCGCAAACCGAGTTAACTGATGTTCTGCCCACAGCACGCTATGTCTCCAACGCACGCGCCAGCCAGACCATCTCTTCACATCCCGACATTGCGGCGGCGCAGGCGGCAAGCATCCGCCGCCATCAGTCGGACACGTCTGGGGTGCGGACGGGGCAGAGTCATCCGCCCTCCGAGGAGACAATTGCTGCCGACGAGCAGGAAGCGCAGTACATCTCACCGGTGCAGTTGAACAATGTGTCGCAGCAGTCGGGTTCTCCCGCACAGATAATGGCGCAGAACCATATTCCACAGAGTCCGCAGAGCCAAAGTACACAGGGCCAGACCGCGCAGCTAGCTCGTCCGGCGGCGAGGCCTACTGGGTCGTCGGGCAAAGTGCCGGATACAGGCGCACAGCAATACCCTCGGCCGCATAGCTTTCCCGGTCCGGCGAGTCGCTCGGCACAAAGTAGCGCGTCGAGCAGAACCAGTGCTGCTCAGAATTATTCGTATGAGCCCACTGCGCCAGCCTCTGCTCCTGCGTCAATCTCGCTGGGCGCCGCGGAGGATCTGTCGATCAGCGAGCCTCAGAGAACGGAGCAGTCGGTTCAAATGGGCGATTCGAACGTGAGTTGCTCTGTTCCGCCGCCGTGGGGGGGGGGATACTACTCAGGCGGATACTATGACTCACAGGCACCGGCCCCACTGACCGCGCGCCAGCAGGCTTCCGGTGAACTCTCCACACTTGAGAGCCTCTACAGCGGATGGTTGGGCGGCTCTGGCGTTAGTCGCTACCGCAACGGAACGGCTGGACTGGACAAACTATACGACAACGAAGCCCCTATAGAGTTGTCTACGGTTCTCGGTCGCACCACGCGCCTGACAGCGACTGCCACTCCGGTCTTTCTCAACTCAGGGACGCTGGCCACATCCATCTACGCGGGCAGTTCCGTGCCGTTTCTGGGGACACTGACTGGCAGTAGCACTGGCTATCCACCGCCCCAGCAACTGGCCAACGGAATCGGCGGAGAGCTTCAGTTGACCTCGCGTAACTTCGGCATCGCGGCGGGCTACACACCCTACAACTTTCTGATTCAGAACATCACTGGTCACGCCCGCTGGAGCCTCTTCCGCCAGCACCTCACGCTCTTCGGCGACCGCGACGCGGTTAAGGATACCCAGCTGTCCTACGCAGGACTGCGTGATCCCGGCTCTATCACGCCCTTCTATGTAGGCCACGGATGGGGCGGTGTCGTAGCCAGCACGGCCGGTGCGCGCATCGACTTCGCCAGCAACGGCTCGGGCTTCTTCTTCTCCGGCGGTGGAGGCATTCTGCACGGCTACCACGTTCAGAACAATTCCAAGGCCGAGGCATCGATGGGCGGATACTTTCGCCTAAAGGACTGGCCAGCCGTTGGCAGCCTTACGCTGGGTGCATCGCTCTACGCCACCCACTTCCATTACAATGAATCCGGTTTGACATTCGGGCAGGGCGGGTACTTCAGCCCCAACTACTACTACATTGCATCGGTGCCGCTGACCTTTGCGGGCTCGCCCATGGCAAAGCTACACTATGCAATTACTGGATCGG
This sequence comes from uncultured Granulicella sp., assembly GCA_964590925.1. Lineage (GTDB taxonomy): Bacteria > Acidobacteriota > Terriglobia > Terriglobales > Acidobacteriaceae > Edaphobacter. The sequence continues at coordinate 379 of CAZPZL010000069.1, read as the reverse complement.
TCGGGGCGCAGAGTTACGATCAGGACTGGAATTTCTACTTCCCAATCGATCCCTCACTACAGTCCAGCACGGAGATAACTCTCGGCTGCACAGTGGCACAGATTGCGGCTCACAGTTGCGGCGAGATTCCCGTCACCGGAGACACCAGTGTCCACTACTCGTTCAACGCGCTGATATCCTACCGCGTGGGTGAACACTGGAATCTGGGTGGATTTGTCGCTGCAAACAACGAGAATAACTACAACAGCGTATCGGGTGGCTTTAGCTTCCGCTACGCGTTCCGTAGGCAGGAATCGGCGCAGGGTGCCCGCACCGGCCAGTTCCCGACCACAGGATTCCGCCCACTACAGACGCCGTAGAACCTGCCGATTCACCAGGT
>CAZPZL010000068.1:0-10134 GCA_964590925.1 uncultured Granulicella sp. | reverse complement strand
TGGAAGGACGAGAGCGTCAGCCAACCGGGGCTGATCTATGTGCTCAACAACCTAGGCGACAGATGGTCGGGAACTTCTGTTAAAACCAATTGGGTCAATCAGAAGTTCGTCCCGATCGCTTGGGACGGTCACGATGAGGCATGGCCCGACGCCCGCACCACAGACGGCGACGGCAACGCCGAGTTCCCTGCCCCTCCGCGTGGTTACGCCATCTATGTGCCTGCGTAGCGATTCTTTCTTGCGACTTCTTCACTGTATTGTTCCCGACTGCTTGCTGTATTCTTCTCAGAGCGTGTTGGAGGAGTAGTCGAGCCTCTGCGCTTCGAGGGGTTGCGATTGCTCAGGGCTGTGGTCGTCTCGCACAGGGTGGTGCCGGTTCTGCAGAGGACTGTTTGCATCTCGATCTTTCTCGGGCTACTTCTGTACGCAGCTGCGTGGAGCCGATGCGGCTGGTCGCAGGAAGTTAACCGTCCGGGCGGGATGGGCGGCGTTAGCAGCTACGGCATCTCAGCCAGCTACAGCCCCAATTCCAGCCACATCTTCATCGGAGAGGCATATCAGCGGAGGACCTGGACGCAAGGATTTGAGTACACCCGGCTGCTGCATCTGGGGCAGAGGTACCGGCTCGACTACGAGGGGGCGGTGACGCCGTTCTGGCTGGAGTCCGACCCCACCTTGACCGGCAGCGTATACACACTCAACGGAAAGTCCGTTGTGATGCCGCAGGCACCGGTTCGCGTCGTCTCGATCAACCATCATCCGTTGGATGTGGTGACGATGGCGGGCGGCCAACAGATCCTACTGTATGCTGTCTACGGACGAGAGAACACATACGCGGCTTCGCTGGCACCGCTGGGGATACGGGTGAGCGCAACGTCGCGTTGGCCTATCGTGCCGAGCTTCGCCATCGACCTCGGCTTCGTCGTCTCGTCGCGCGACATTCCCATCGACCTGTGCGACCAGTTCAACTACATGTTCTCGCTGGGGCCAGGGGTGCAGGTCTACACTAGTCCACACGCCAGCGTGCGTCTGGATTACATCTATCGCCACATCTCAAACGCGCATCAGGGATACCAGAATCCGGGCGTCGATCAGGGTGTCTTTCGCCTGACGCTGAGCCGGCGACGGTAGATGCCGCAGATCGTAGAGCAATTCTTGCGGTCTTTTTTGATAGGGTGAGACTTTAGTCCCACTGCAAATCGCGCAAAGGCAATAGGGCTTTAACCCTGAACACCGCGCTGGCCTTGAGCAGGCTGTGCATCACTGCCTCATCCACAACGCTCTGCTTCAGCCGACCACCATCGACCTCGCCATCCATCAGTTCTCTCCTGCATAGATGATGGAATACCTTTCACTCCCGTCTCGTCATCTCGTAGACTGATACGATAACCAATCTGCGCGGAGAGCACACCATGTCCACTCAATCCACCAATCAGCCCGGAAGCCGCCCCACACTCGACACTCTGGTCGACGTCTCCCGCCTCGTCACCGCCTACTATTCGCTACACCCAGACCCCACCGTCGCCGCCCAGCGTGTGGCCTTTGGAACCTCCGGCCATCGCGGTTCGGCCTTCACCTCCTCCTTCAACGACGACCACATCGCAGCCATTGCGCAGGCCATCGCCGACTACCGCCAAGCCAACAAGATCTCCGGCCCGCTGTTTCTCGCCAAAGACACCCACGCCCTCTCTGAGCCGGCCTTCGCCACCGCACTTGAGGTTCTCGCCGCCAACCACATCGAACTGCGCATCGACGACCAGCTCGCCTACACGCCGACACCAACGCTCTCCCACGCCATCCTGACGTACAACGCGGCGAACCCTGGCAAGCCACAGAGTGACGGCATTGTGATTACGCCCTCGCACAACCCTCCCGACGACGGCGGCTTCAAGTACAACCCGCCCAACGGTGGCCCCGCAGACACGAGTGTCACTAAGTGGATCGAGAACCGCGCCAACAACCTCATTGCCAAGAAGCTCGACGGCGTCAAGCGCATCCCCTACACCCAGGCGCTCAACGTCGCCACCACTCGCCGCCACGACTACATCACTGCCTACGTCGACGACCTCGCCAACGTCATCGACTTCGCAGCCCTCGCCAACACCACACTCAGGCTCGCCGTCGATCCCCTCGGCGGTGCTGGCGTCTACTACTGGCCTCGCATCGCCGAGAAGTATAAACTCGCCTTCGAAGTTCTCAACCCCTACATCGATTCCACCTTCCGCTTCATGACCCTCGATTGGGACGGTAAGATTCGCATGGACTGCTCCTCGCCGTTTGCGATGGCCAGCATGATCGCCAATAAAGACAAGTTCGACGTAGCCTGGGCCTGCGACACCGACCACGACCGTCACGGCATTGTGACTCGTAGCTCGGGTCTGCTCAACCCCAACCACTTCCTCGCCGTCGCCATCCAGTACCTCTTCACGCATCGCCCGGGGTGGAAACAAAACGTCGGCATCGGCAAGACCCTCGTCTCTTCCTCCATCATCGACCGCGTAGCAAAGGGTTTAGGCCGCCCAATGCTCGAAGTCCCCGTCGGCTTCAAATGGTTTGTCGACGGCCTCATCGACGGGACGCTTGGCTTTACTGGTGAGGAGTCCGCCGGAGCCAGCTTCCTGCGCACCAACGGAAGCGTCTGGACGACAGACAAAGACGGCCTCATCATGGGACTACTCTCCGCAGAGATGACCGCCGTCACCGGATGCGATCCCGGCCTGCTCTACAACGACCTCACCGCCAAGTACGGCTCACCGATCTACCAGCGCATCGACGCCGCCGCCACGCCGGAGCAGAAGGCCAAGCTTGCCAAACTCTCCGCCGCGCAGGTCACTGCAAAGACCCTCGCTGGTGAGCCGATCACCTCGATCCTCACAGAAGCCCCCGGCAACCACGCAGCAATCGGCGGACTAAAGGTCACCACCGAGAATGGCTGGTTCGCCGCCCGTCCCTCCGGCACCGAAGACGTCTACAAAATCTATGCCGAGAGCTTCAACGGCCAACCGCACCTCGCCCAAATCCAAACCGAAGCCAAAACCCTCGTCACCGCAGCGATCTCCTAGTCGCGCAGTCCTTTTGTTACTTGCCATTCTTCTGCCTTTTGCTTGTCATTCCGTAGCGAACCGGAGGAATCTGCTTTCGCTCACTGCGCGTCGGCATACACCCTTATACGGGCGGCTCTAGTCTTTGTCGGTGCGCATGGAGAGAGCTTGCTCCACCTTGGCCAGAAGGGTGGTGCGAGAGAACGGCTTCTGCAGAAAGAGCGTGCCGAAGTCCAGCACTCCATGATGCACGATTGCGTCTGACGTGTAGCCAGACATGTAGATGACCGGAAATTTGCATCCCTGCTCCAGTAGACGATTGGCCAACTTCCGACCATTTCCGCCTCGCAGTACCACGTCGGTCAGCATCAATTCGATCTCCAAGCGCCGTTCCATCGCTGCCTGGTAAGCATCATCAACGCTAGCCACCTCGATCACCTGATGGCCTGCAGAGAGAAGGAATTCGCCGATGATCTTGCGTAGGGCGTCTTCGTCCTCAACCAGCAGGATAGTCGCGCTCTTATGGCTTCTCGGCACGGTTGGCGCGAGCGTCTTGGGCAGGGTGGCCATGATCGATTCCACCTTCGGCAGATAGATCTTGAAACAGGTTCCCTTACCCGGCTCGCTGTAGGCCCAGATGAATCCGCCTCCCTGTTTGACGATTCCGTAGACCATCGAGAGGCCAAGTCCGGTTCCCTTGCCCGGCTCCTTAGTGGTAAAAAAGGGCTCGAAGATGTGCGATCTAGTCTCGTCGTCCATCCCGGTGCCATTATCAGAAACGGCCAACAGGGCGTAATTGCCCGCCGGAATCAGTGGATGTGTTGCTACGTACTCGCCGCGCACCTCGATATTGCCGGTCTCGATGGTGAGGCGGCCTCCTTCGGGCATGGCGTCGCGCGCGTTCAGCACCAGATTCATAATGACTTGCTCGAACTGGACGCGATCGATCTGCACTGTCCACGGCTCGTCGCACAAGCTGACCAAGACGTCGATGTCCTCGCCAACCAGTCTCTCCAGCATGTCTGAGATACCGGAGACCAACCTATTAATGGTGAACACCCGTGGCTGAATGGGCTGCTTGCGGCTGAAGGCCAGCAGCTGCCCGGTCAGTTTGGCCGCTCTTTTGGCGGACTTCATTACGTTTGACGCTCGCTCGGCCGCTACACCGTCCAACTCCAGACTGAGCAATTCGGTCTGCGCCATAATGACCATCAACAGGTTGTTGAAGTCGTGGGAGATACCTCCGGCCAGTTGACCAATGGCCTCCAGTTTATGCGATTGCTGCAACTGCTCCTGCAGTCGCGCGGCCTCGGCCTCGGCCTGCTTGCGTTCGGTGATGGTGCGCTCAATGCAGGCCAGTCCCATGACTCGGCCCTCATTGTCATAGAGCGGAACCTTATTTGAGAGGGCGTAGCGCTTCTCTCCAGTTTCCCTGTCGATAGTAGACCTCTCCTGATTGAGCAGAGGCTTGCCCTCGCGCATCAGGCGTTGTTCTGACTCGTAGTAGAAGTCGGCGGCCTCCTTGGAAAGGCAGTCATAGTCCGTTTTGCCGATTAGTTCCTCGTAAGAGTTCTTGCCGTTCCATCGGGCAGTTGCGGCGTTGGCAAGAATAAAGCGGCTTTCAGTGTCTTTGATAAACATCACATCGGGGGAGTTATCGATGAAGGTACGCAGAATCTTGCGCTCGCGGTCCAGAATCTCGTGTTCCGCGGCAAGCTGGCGGGTTGCTTCCTCGGCGGCCTCGCGAGCATGGACCAACTCCGCCTCGATCTTTTTTTGCGCCGTGATGTTCCGCCCGATACCAGCGATGCCGATCACTTGGCCTTTACTATCGAAGAGCGGGACCTTGTTGGTTAAGATGCACCTGACTTTACCGTCCGGATCCGTAGAAATTTCTTCCTGATCGATCAGAGGCTGCCCCGAACGAATCACCTGCCGCTCGTCCTCGTAGAAGGACTGGGCCTGTTCTTTAGGGAAGAAGTCGAAATCCCACTTACCGAGCAATTCCCCCGCCGTCGCCACACCGTTCGATCGTGCGAGCGCGGCACTGGTCAGGATAAACCGGCTATTGAGTTCTTTCACATACATCAGGTCGGGAACGTTGTCGATGAAGGTACGCAGAATCTTGCGCTCGTGGTCAAAAATCTCGTATTGTGCGGCGAGCTGGCGGTTTGATTCCTCGGCGATCTCGTGAGCGCGAATCATCTCCGTCTCCGCCAGCTTGCGCTCGGTAATCTCATGAAAATTACATACATAACTCTGAATGTCTGGATCGTGGAGCAGGTTTCTGGTTGATGCCTCCATCCAACGGTATTCTCCATCCTTGCGCAGGTAACGAAGTTCCGTTATGCCTGCACCGAATGGCACACGCAGATTTGTTTCTATAAAGTGCTTTATACGCACAACATCATCGGGGTGGATATTCTTTAAGATGCTAACTCCGATCAACTCCTCTGCCTTCCAGCCCCAGGTCCTTTCCACGTTGCTGCTCATGTAGGTGTAGAAGCCTTCTTCGTTGAAGGTCAGCAGCGTATCGCCGATGTTTGCGATCAACTTTTCGTTGAACTTTCTACTTTTGAGCAGATTCTCCTCTGTCCTCCTGCGTTCAGTGATGTCTTCGAAGACTGCTATGAAGTAATTCGGTTTCGGACAGTAAGCCATGACCGAAAACCACTTACCCAATAGATCGAGGTAGTACTCAAAGTATTCCGACTGGCCCGTCAGCGCGACTCGTCCATAGGTCTCGATCAACTCGGGACTACTAGTCTGAATGCCGGGGATTGCCTCGCTGACGCGCTTGCCCGTCACGTTCTTCAGCCCAGTCAGGTGAACAAAGGCACGGTTAACTTCGAGATAGACGAAGTCAACGGGCCGCCCAGCGTCGTCCATCTGGATCTTGCAATAGGCCAGCCCCTCGGCCATATTTTCGAAAAGCGAGCGATAGCGCATCTCATCGCGTCGCAGCAGATAGCGATAGCGATCCACCAGCGTACAGACAAACAGGCCGAGAACGAAAAAGACCGCCGTGGCCATCGCCTCCGTACGTCCCGCCGTAGCTAAACGCCCGCGTGTGAGAAACGTCGCATGATGGGTCAGCAGCGTGGCAATCACGGTGACCAGGACGCCTGCTCGAAAGCCGGCAAATAACGCCACCGTCAAAATAATTGGATAGAAAAGGACAAACGGAGGTAGAGCGATGCCAAAGTGTTGCACCAATGCATATCGCAACAACAGTGTCGCCAGCGCTGCAACACAGGCAACGCCATATCGCAGGTGAGGCCGAACTCGCGCACTGTTATTACTGTCCCCCATAGTTCGCTACACCCCGAAAAAGAACTATTCCGATGAACTTGTGTAGCGAGACAGATCGAGGGTTGTCAATGTCTAAACAGATACCCTGATCCGTTCACACCTGACAACCCTCTATTGTTTCGTTCTTTACAGATTACAGCGCGCCAATCACGGTACAGAGCTCCTTGACTGAATCGGCGCTGCGCTGCAAAGCCGCCTGTTCATCGGTCGTCAGCTTGATCTGGATGATCTGCTCGATGCCCTTGGCGCCCAGCTTGCACGGCACACCGACATACAGCCCATGAATGCCGTACTCGCCCTCAAGATACGCCGCGCAGGGTACGATCTTCTTCTTGTCCTTCAGAATTGCCTCGACCATCTCCACCGCCGCAGCCGACGGCGCGTAGTAGGCCGAACCAGTCTTCAGGTACTTGACAATCTCCGCTCCACCGTCGCGGGTGCGCTGCACCAGCGCCTCCAGACGATCCGGCGCGATCAGTTCGGTAATTGGGATACCGGAAACGGTCGAATAGCGCGGCAAGGGCACCATCGTATCGCCGTGTCCGCCCAGCACAAAAGCCGTCACGTTCTCCACTGAGACGTTCAGCTCCTCTGCAATGAAGGTGCGGAAGCGGGCCGAGTCCAGTACACCGGCCATGCCGATGACTCGCTCGCGGGGGAACCCCGCCTGGCGGAAGGCTGTTTGCGCCATAGCGTCGAGCGGGTTCGAAACCACGATAATGATGGTGTTGGGCGAGACCGCAACCACCTTCGAGACCACGTCGCTCATAATCTTGTAGTTGGTGTTAAGCAGGTCGTCGCGGCTCATGCCCGGCTTGCGCGCGATTCCCGCAGTGATGACCACTACGTCAGAGTTCGCCGTATCGGCGTAGTCGTTGGTGCCGATGATCTTGACGTCGCGCTTTTCAATCGGCATTGCCTCTGCCAGATCGAGTCCCTTGCCCTGAGGCACGCCCTCGATCACATCCAGCAGCACCACATCCGCAAGCTCCTTGGCCGCAATCCAATGTGCCGCCGTCGCTCCTACATTGCCCGATCCAACAACCGTAACCTTCTTGCGCATAGCGATAGTTCCTTCCCTCTCAGACCGAAGTATCAATTCCATTTTTGATGATAACGTACCAACGGCTTCGTCTTAGACAATACACGATGAATGGAGTTAATGGCACTGGCTCTGATAGACTAGTCTACGAACTAGTCAGGAGACGGCGATGGGGACGTGGCAGCTACAGCAGGCAAAGGCGAAGCTGAGCGAGGTTATCCAGACCGCACAGACCGACGGCCCGCAGATCATCAGCCAGCGCGGGGTCAATCGCGCCGTGGTTCTGCCCTTCGACGAGTGGCAGCGCTCGCAGCAGTCCCAAAGGCCATCGCTGCTTGAGATCCTTCAATCAGGTCCGCAATTCGATCTACAGATCCCGCCGCGTGGACGATGGAAGATGCGAAGGCCGGTCAAGTTTTGACTTTTCTGCTGGACACAAACGTGCTCTCGGAGCTACGCAAGGCGAGGCCGCACGGCGGGGTGCTGGCGTGGTTCACGGCCAATCAGGCAAGCGCCAGCTTTGCCACGCCCGCAATCGCACTGTTCGAGTTGCAGGCGGGAGTGGAAAAACTGCGCCAACAGGATTCCGCCCGGGCGGAGAAGTTCGACTTTTGGGCCGACCGAATCGTTGACGGCAGCAACATTCTTCCCCTTGATGCAGCCGCCGCGCGCGAGGCTGCGCGCCTGATGAGCAAGCAGTCTACAGCGCTGCTATTTGATGCCATGATCGCGGCCATCGCACGGGTCAACGGATACACAGTCGCAACGCGCAACACGCGCGACTTCGAGCACTTCGAGGTGCCGCTGGTGAATCCGTTTCTCTACCAGAAAGACTAATCCTTCAGCCTGTGAAGTGGCATCAACTGGTCAATCTTTCTCATAAACCTCTTTGTATCGGTCCCAAGGTGTCGTTTCAATTAATTGACCTTCAATTACGAGCTTGATAAAATACAGAAACTCAGGATCGCTAACTCTGAATTCAGACGTACGCAGTTGTAGTTTTCTGGTCGCAGGAATTCCCTCCACATGTGGGTCACGAGCCGCAAACACCATGTAGTAATCAATGCCATCCACTGTACCGGGAACTTGTACCAGTTTGCACTCGACACAAATCCAAATTGCCTCACGGGTGTGAACTTCAAGACCTTTCCAGCTTAATTCCTCAGCTCCCATGTGTTTTCCTCTGAACGTACTGCCTTGGACGCAACCTGCTCAGGCTGCGCATTTCGATCCGTTAAGCCGAGTTCGATTCTTTCTCTTTTCGGGATCGGATCGGCAAAGAGCGAACCTGTGCGCTTCTGTTCGTCAACAGCTTCTCTGTAATCCATTCCGTCCAATTCAGTAGGCACATCATCGCCAGATACGATTCTATAGATCTCGTCGAAGGTTTTTGCCTCAACGATGCGTTTAGCGCGCCGATAACCGTGCCCTGTCCCGAAATTGTGATCCATTTCTATGAATTTAGGATCACTCAGTTTATTCACCGCATCCTTAAGCGCTTCGCCAGCTCGTTCCCTCTGTCTTTGGCGTTCACTGTCCTTTGCCTCTTCTCGGCGATTGAAGTGTAGCAATTCGATTCTTATCTGTTCGAGTCGATTGACTATAAACCAAGTTGGAACCGTAATAAGAACTATCAGTATTGAAATGGTGTCAAGATTCATCTCGCTCTCTCTTCGTGGGCAAACGGCACCCTGTCATTTCATTGCTCAGCCCATATTTTCGATCATGCGGGTGGCGAACTCGCTGGTTTTGGCCTTGGTGGCGCCCTGCATGGAGCGCTCGAAGTCGTAGGTGACGAACTTCTGCGCGATGGTCCGCTCCATCGACGACTCGATCAGCCGCGCCGCCTCCGTCCAGCCCAGAAAGTCGAAGAGCATGACGCCAGACAAAATCACCGAGCCGGGATTGATGACATCTTTATCGGCGTACTTGGGAGCCGTACCGTGGGTTGCCTCGAAGACGGCGTAGCCATCGCCGACGTTGCCTCCGGGCGCGATGCCGAGTCCGCCGACCTGCGCCGCTGCAGCGTCAGAGATGTAATCACCGTTGAGGTTGGTCGTCGCCAGCACCGAGTAGTCCTCCGGACGCAGGATGATCTGCTGGAAGATCGAGTCGGCGATGCGGTCGTTGATCTGGATCTTCTGCTTCCACCGGCCCGCGCCGTGCGATTGACCAATCGCCGCCAGCACGGCCTTCACCTCGGCGACAACCTTGGCCCCGAACTCCGGCGAGGCAAACTCGATTCCCGGCTCAATCAGCGCCGCATTCTCCTCCGCCGTCAAGCTGGGATTCGCCTCAAGATTGCCCAGTATCCAGCTCTCACGCTCGGTGACTACCGCGTCGCGGAACTCCTCGACCGCGACCTCGTAGCCCCACTCACGGAAGGCTCCCTCGGTAAACTTTTGGATGTTTCCCTTGTGGACGATGGTGACGGTCTTGCGTCCCTCCTTGATGGCAAACGCAATCGCCGCGCGGACGAGGCGCTTCGATCCCGTGATCGAGATCGGCTTGACGCCGACGCCAGAGTCCTGGCGGATCTTCTTCTTCGCTCCCTTCAGCATCTCGTCGTTGACGAAAGCGATGAAGCGAGCAGCCTCCGGCGTACCTTCGCGGAACTCTATGCCAGCGTATATGTCCTCGGTATTTTCGCGGAAGATGACCACATCGAGCCTCTCCGGATGTTTGACCGGGCTGGGCACGCCAGCGTAGTACTTCACCGGCCGGATGCACTGGTACAGG
>CAZPZL010000067.1:0-10216 GCA_964590925.1 uncultured Granulicella sp. | reverse complement strand
CGCCGATGAAGTGTCCCTACTGTGGATTCGCGCAGGACCGCGTGGTCGACTCGCGAGAGAGCAAGGAGGCCGACTCGATCCGCCGCCGCCGCGAGTGCGAGGGCTGTAACAAGCGCTTCACCACGTACGAGCGCATCGACGAAATCCCCTACATGGTCGTCAAAAAGGATGGCCGCCGCGAAAAATTTGAGAGACAAAAGGTTCTCAGCGGCCTGTTGCATGCCTGCGAAAAACGCCCAGTCTCCGGTGCCGCCCTGGAGCGCATCGTGGACGAGACCGAGGCCTTCGTCGTCGATTCCGCCGAGCGCGAGCGATCTACCAGTGAGGTCGGCGAACTTATTATGACGCGGCTCAAGGAGATCGACACCGTTGCCTACATCCGATTCGCCAGCGTCTACCGCGACTTCAAAGACGTGCGCGAGTTCAAAGCAGAACTCGAAGAACTACTGGGCGGCAACGGCAAGGACGCAAAGAAGCTGCGATAGATAATATAGTGGTCGGTTGTGGGTTCCCGTAGTGGGTTCCCGATTTTGTGTAGACCAGATTTTTTGTCATTTCGTAGCGAAGCGGAGGAATCTGCTTTTTATTGTTTAACAACGGCATCGAATATTAGGTGGATCGCACTACATAGTGAGGCGACATGAGCTTTCAGTTTCTGATGGTGATTCACGCGCTGCCGTTGTGGTTTCTGGTCTTTGCGCTCTTCCTGCCGCGCGTCGCGCTTTTCGTGCTGTGGCTGGGAGGACCGATTGCGGCCTTCCGCCTGCATGGACTGCTGCCTCTGCTCTTTGCCATCTTTCTGCCCCGCATTCTGGTGCTCTATCTGATCTACCTCGACCAAGGCATCAGCCTGTGGTTCATTATCCATCTGGTCGCCGCGCTGATGGTCTGGGGCGGCTCCGGCGGCTACGGCGCCCGGCGGCGAAGACGCCGTGAGAATTACTAGCTTCGCAGAAGATGACGCTGGGAACCTCGTCGCGGTATCTTAGAAAGATATGGAACGTCGACGAATTGGCATCCTTGGGGCGACCGGCATGGTCGGCCAGCGGTTTATTCAGTTGCTCAACAACCACCCGTGGTTTGAGATTGCATGGCTTGCCGCCAGCGATCGCAGCGCGGGCAAGACGTATGGCGAGGCCTGCAAGTGGAAGCTAGACACGCCACTGCCAGCGCGCATTGCAGCAATGACGGTGATGCCGAACACCCCCGAGGGAACGCCTGCGGGCGAGCTGCCGAAGATTATTTTTTCCTCTGTGGACGCCGACATTGCGCGCGAGCTGGAGCCGAAGTTTGCCGCCGCCGGCTGCGCCGTCATCTCCAACTCCAGTGCCTTCCGCATGGCCGAGGACGTGCCACTGGTCGTCCCTGAGGTCAACGCCGACCACCTCGCGCTGATCGAGCGTCAGGGGACGAGGAAGAGTTCGAGCGGCTACATCGTCACTAATCCCAACTGTAGTGCCATTGGTCTGGTGATGGCGCTGAAGCCGCTGGAAGAGCGATTCGGCATCGAGAGTCTCTTCGTCTCGACGATGCAGGCGGTCAGCGGCGCGGGCTATCCTGGTGTGCCTTCGCTGGACATCCTCGGCAACGTCGTGCCCTTCATCAAGAACGAGGAAGAGAAGCTGGAAGAAGAGGTTGGCAAGCTTCTCGGCGAGTTTGCGGGCGACAAGATTGCGCTGTTGGACGCGAAGGTGAGCGCGCACTGCAATCGCGTCCCCGTCGAGGACGGCCACACCGAGTGCGTCAGCATCAAGCTGAAAAAGAAGGCGACGCACGAGCAGATCCTTGCCGCATGGGCGGAGTTTGCGCCGCTGAGTGGGCAGAAGCTGCCTAGCGCGCCGGATCAGCCTGTCGAGTACGACGCCAGCCCAGACCGTCCCCAGCCGCGCCTTGACCGCATGCGCGGCCGCGGCATGGCGGCAACCGTTGGCCGTCTGCGCGAGTGCGGCCTGCTGGACTGGAAGTTCGTCGTCCTCTCGCACAATACGATTCGCGGGGCAGCGGGCGCGGCAATTCTGAACGCCGAGGTTCTGGCGCGTCTCGGAAAGCTGGAGTTCAAGGCATGAGCGAGGCACGCAGCAATCTCGTCGTCATGAAGTTTGGCGGGACCTCGGTCGAAGACGCGCGCGCGATGCTGCGCACTGCGGCGATCGTGCAGGGGCGGCGCGAGCGCGGTCTCGCTGCAACGGTGGTCGTCTCGGCGATGGCCAAGGTTACCGATCAGCTTCTCGCCTCTGCCGCAGCTGCGGGTCGCGGAGAAAAAGCCGAAGCACTGGCGATCTCCTTACGCCTGCGTTCGCGCCACATCGACACCGCCGCGGAGCTACTGAAAGGCGACCTATTCACTCAGCTAAAGTCTGCCATCGAAAGCGAGTTCGATGCACTCGACGATCTGCTCAAAGGGATCGCTGCAGTAGGCGAACTCACCCCTCGCACCAGCGACAACGTCGTCAGCTTCGGTGAGCGGCTCAGCTCGCGAATGGTTGCGGCGGCATTCGCGCAGGCCGGATTGAACGGCGTCCACGTCGACGCACGCACCTGCATCATCACCAACGACCATTTCGGCAAGGCCGCACCGCAGCAGGACGCAATCGAGGCCAGGCTAACCGAGCTGGTTCTGCCTCTGCTGGATGCGGGAAAGACTCCGGTAATGGGCGGCTTTATTGGAGCAACGGCCAGTGGAATCACGACGACACTCGGTCGCGGCGGCAGCGACTACACCGCCGCACTGGTCGGCGGCGGACTACACGTCGGCGCAATCGAGATCTGGACTGACGTCAACGGCATCATGACCACCGACCCACGCATCTGTGCCGACGCGCTGCGCGTGAAAACGATCAGCTTCGAGGAGGCCGCCGAACTCGCCCACTTCGGCGCGAAGGTTCTGCATCCGGCCACCATCATTCCAGCCGTGCAGAAGAGCATCCCCGTCTGGGTGTTGAACTCGCGCAACGCAACCAACGAGGGCACAAAGATCATCGCGCTCGCACCGCCCTGCTCCAGCCCATTCAAGAGCATCGCGGCAAAGATGAAACTAACGATCATCGACATCGTCGCCAGCCGAATGCTGATGACGCACGGTTATCTAAAGACCGTCTTCGATGTCTTCGACCGCTTCGAGTGCGCCATCGACATGGTCTCGACCAGCGAGGTCAGCATCTCGCTCACCGTCGAATCGAACGATCGTCTGCCTGCCCTCTGCGCTGAGCTGAGCAAGATCGCAGACGTAAAACTCGAAGGCAACAAGGCGCTGATCTGCATGGTCGGAGAGGATATTCGCGGGCAAAACGGCATCTCTGCTCGCGTATTTTCGGCCATCCGACACATCAACGTACGCATGATCTCGCAGGGTGCCAGCGAGATCAACATGAGCTTCATGATCGAAGAGTCAGATGTCAACGAAGCGATCCGGTCCCTCCATGCGGAGTTCTTCGCCGCACCCGACCCGACCGTCTTCGACGTCGAGGCGCGAGCGGTTGCAGTAAGGCCTGAGTCGGTCGCGGTAAACTAACTCAATGCGAATTCTAGTTCTGGGACAGGGTAAGACGGGCAAGCTGGTCGCCGACGTTGCAGCCGAGCGCGGCCACTCCGTGCGCGGGCTGGACGTGAAGGATAACGCTGACGCGTCAGCGTTGACGGCGGCGTTTCTGTCGGACTTTGACGTGGCAATCGATTTCACAACGCCGCAGGCCGTCGTCGAAAACATGCGTGCTGCTCTCTCAGCCGGGTCGAAGATCGTCGTCGGCACGACGGGCTGGTACGCCGCGCTGCCGGAGATGCTCGCGCTCGCCGAGAGCAATCGCGCCGGGCTGATGTACGGGACCAACTACTCGGTGGGCGTACAGGTCACGATGAAGCTGGCCGAACAGATGGGAGCTGCACTGGCTTCGGTCGGCTACAAGTTCTCGATGGTAGAGACGCACCACGTCACCAAGCTGGATAAGCCTTCCGGCACAGCCATCTCGATTGCTGAGATGGTCGAGCGTGGCGCAGGAAATAAGCTGGGGATAACGATTGAATCTGTGCGCGAGGGCGACGCCAAGGGAACGCACACGCTCACGGCGACAAGTGAGGCCGATCGCATCGTGCTGACGCACGAAGCATTCAGCAGGCGAGGCTTCGCCGAGGGTGCTGTGCGCGCCGCCGAGTGGCTCGCCAGCCGCACCGGCTGCTACGACTTCCGCGACGTTTGGGATAAACTGTAGAAGCGCCGGGCTAAGAGATTCGAGCATTTCACCACTACTGTAATACATCAAAGTATTGTCATTCTCCCCCGAGCGAAGTGAACAGGGAAGAATGCTCTGAGCCCATTTGCGCCGATCTGATCCAGCGGCTACCCTTTAGGCATGAGTACATCTGCCATCCCATCCGGTTCGTTTGCTTCGCTCTCGTTTGATGAAAAACTCGACCGTCTGGCTGAGGTTGCGGTGCGCATTGGGCTGAACCTGCGTGCGGGGCAGGAGATGCTGCTGAGTGCGCCGATCGAGGCGCTGCCCTTGGTGCGACGCGTCACCGAGCACGCCTACAAGGCAGGCGCGCTGCTAGTGACAACCTTCTACGGTGACGACCCATGCGTTCTCTCGCGCTACCAGCATGGGCCGGACGCCAGTTTCGACTACGCGCCGGTGTGGCTACAGGAGGCGATTGCGACGGCCTTCAAGAGCGGTGCCGCGCGCATGGCGATTGCGGGCGGAAATCCCGCTCTGCTGGCACAGCAGGACTCGGGCAAGGTCTCGCGCGCCAACATCGCCGCGTCGAAGGCGTCGAAGCCAGCGATGGAGTTGATTACGCGCCATGCGATCAACTGGACGATTGTCGCCGCGGCAACGCCCGAATGGGCCAGGCTGGTCTTCCCCGGCGTCCCTGTCGAAGAGGCCGTCGCCAAACTATGGGATGCGATCTTCATTGCCTCGCGCATCACAGGAGACGATCCTGTGGCCGAGTGGCATGCTCACGGCGAGCGGCTTAAGCGACGCGTGGACACGCTGAACGCCAAACGCTACGCCGCGCTGCACTTCAAGTCGCACGATGGTGGAACCGATCTGCGCGTTGGGCTGGCCGATCAGCATCTGTGGGCGGGCGGGGGAACGACGGCAGGCAACGGCGTCTATTGCCAGCCCAACATTCCAACCGAGGAGTGCTTCACGACGCCGCACCGGGAGCGCGTCGACGGCACAGTGCGCGCATCCAAGCCACTCTCGCATCAGGGAATGCTGATCGAGAACATCCGCTGCCGCTTCGAGAGCGGAAAGATCGTCGAGGCATCGGCCACTGCGGGCGAGGACGCGCTCAATCGCCTCATCTCCACCGATGATGGCGCGCGCCAGCTGGGCGAAGTGGCGCTGGTGCCCGCTTCTTCACCAATCTCGGCGGCGGGGATTTTGTTCTGGAATACACTGTTCGACGAGAACGCGGCCAGCCACATCGCGCTGGGCAAGGCCTACTCGACCTGTCTGATCGGCGGCGAAAAGATGGACGACAACGAACTGGCAATGTTAGGCGCAAACGACAGCCTCATCCACGTCGATTGGATGATCGGCACGGCGCAGATGGACGTGGACGGCGTCAGCGCAGGCGGCGCGAGCGAACCGCTGATGCGCGCCGGAGAGTGGGTCTAGCAAGGTTGGAGCAAAACCGACGAAGATGAGCAATTGAGGATTGGCTAGGCCGTGGGCCTGTCTACCGTTGCAGAGCCTTGCCTCCGGATCAACTGCCGGATAAGAGGTTGCTGCATATCTGAGTATCTGTTTAGCAACTATGAAATATCGTCGTAATTGAAGGCCGTCATCATTTAATGAAGGCCTTCATCCTCAACGTTGTGAAGAGCGTGCGCTGAGCTTGCCGAAGGGATCCCTGTATTTCGTTGTTGCTAGTTTTCTACTGAGGCCCAGTCACATAGTTTTAAACAGCTTCTGAGCAGCAGAGGGCCGCTCCCGGTGGGAGCGGCCCTCTGCAATGGCCTGTCAAAGGCCTCCTGAATTGGCTTCCTTGTGGAGGTTGCCGAACCTCTCAGCGAAGAGAAGTCTGAGCCCCGGAGATAAAACCTACATTGGGAGCTATCTTGCCGATGGGCTTGCTTTGGATAGATTAGCAACTGAATTGCCAAATGATAATTGCAGAGTTTCCACCGAAAAAGCACTGAATTAGCTTGGACATTGGGGCGCGTTCCCCAAAAACGAGAGAGTTTGGCAGGGTAACTCCATTTAACGGAAGATACTGGTTTGACCCTGCTCACCTCGATCCCTATAATTGACGAAGTTCTGGCAGTCCTCTTGTTCCCGCTGATCTTCATGGATGAAAAGGTTCATGGTGGTTTCGGTTGTCAAGCGCGGTGAAATTTCATCTGGTTGCTCAATCGGGGTGCGTTGCACGGCTGAAGCAACTTGCGCGAATGCGCAATGAGGCAGGCGGATGCAGAATGATGGGTCCGAAAGGCGCGGATAGCGTTGATTCGGCGGCAGATGGTACAGGAAACCTCCAAGGAGCTTTACACCAAATGAATTACAAGTTTGCTCTCCTCCCCGCGCTGGTCGTGGGTCTTCTCCCGATGGCCGCCGCAGCTCAAGCTGTGCCCGATGCGCCCCAACAAACAACTCCGGCAGCGGCCACGGCAGCGGCTTCGACCGCTGCACCGGCTACCGCACCGGCTACCACAGCACAGGCGCAGCAGGCTCCGACACAGGTTCCTCCGTCGGCGTTTCCGGCTCGGATTGCGCTGATTATGTTCACCGAGGCTGTCTACAACACCAACGAGGGCCAGCGCGCGGTGCAGGAGTTGCAGAAGAAGTATGCGCCGCAGAAGGATAAGCTGGACGCTCTTGGAACCGAGATCGATTCGCTGAAGAAGCAGTTGCAAGCTGCTCCGGCAACACTCTCCGACGAGGAGCGAGCTGCACGACAGAAGACAATCGACACCAAGGTGAAGCAGTTTGAGCGTGACGGCGAAGATGCGCAGACGGCTTACAACGCGGATGTGAACGAGGCTCTGGGCAAGGTTGCGCAAAAGTTTGACGTGGTAATGCGCAAGTATGTCAGCGATAACGGATACACGTTGCTGATCAACGCTGGCGACCAGTCAAGCCCAGTGCTCTGGGCGGCTGCACAGCCGAACGCCGACATAACACTGGCCGCCATCGAGGCATACAATGCCGCATCGAAGGTTCCTGCGCCCACTGCTAATCCAGCATCGGCTCGCAAACCTGCATCAACCGTGCCGCACACGACCACCGCAAAGCCAGCAACAGCCAAGTAGATCAGATACAAGCCCCACTCACGCAACAGAGGGGACCTTCGGGTCCCCTCTGTTGCGTGAGTGGGGCTTTACGATGTGAAGTTTCAGGAGATTGTCCGCGTGACTTGAATCGCACAGCTGGCTCTTGCGACCAGCACTGTTGGATGTCGAACGTAAGCGCTTGTATTTGCTTGCTCTGATACATCGACAGCATGATTCGGTATTTATAACCATCAACTTTGGGGACCGCAGGTCTCGCTTTTGAGACTTGGGAACCAACAAATCCGTAGGGTCACGATACCAGGCACGATGTCTGGACGACGCAGCGGCCCAACTATTGTTGTGTCAACCAAGCCAGCGGTCTGCTACGGTCGCTAGTCATCGTTGGCGCCGAAGCCAGCAGGCGACGGGTGTAGGTGTGCTGCGGTCGGGTGAAGATATCGCGCGTTGTTGCCTCTTCGACGATCTGCCCCTGCTGCATAACGGCAACGCGGTCTCCGGATTGATTGCAGGCCTCGGCCACCACGGCCAGATCGTGCGAAATAAAGAGCATCGAGAGGCCGTGTTTTTGTCGCAGCTCGCGCAGTAGCACCAAAATCTGCGCCTGTACGGTGACGTCGAGCGCAGTGGTCGGCTCGTCAGCGATGAGCAGCCGTGGGCGATTGACGATGGCCATTGCAATCAGAATGCGCTGCCGCTGTCCGCCGGAGAACTGGTGCGGATAGTCTCGCGCGCGCCGCTCGGGATCAGGCAGCGCGACCTCGCGCATGGCCTCGACGACGCGATGGGTGACTTCGCACGCGGAGAGCTGCGGCTGATGCGCTCGCACGGCCTCGGCAATCTGCGTGCCGACGCGCATTACCGGATTGAGCGCCGTCATCGGCTCCTGAAAGATCATGGCAACGTCCTGTCCGCGCCGCCGCCGCATCGCCTCGTCGGACAAGGTCAACAGGTCGAGGGAAGCTGCATCGGCGTCGGCTGTGAAGAGAATACTGCCCGAAACATCAGCCTCGGCAGGCAGCAGCCGCATCATTGCCAGCGCGGTCGCCGACTTACCTGAACCTGACTCGCCGACCAGTCCCAACGTCTGGCCCGCGGCAATCGCGAACGAGATTCCATGTACCGCCGCGCGCCCACCGAATGCGACCGTAAGATCCTGCACCCTCAGGATTGCCGTAGCATTGCCGTGCTGTGCGTTGCTGTGCGTTACTGCACCTTGCCCGCCCATTGCCAGATTGCTCACACTGTAGATGTTAAGGCATTTTCGGTAATTGTGTGGCCCGCCGTGGATCGAGCAAGCAGCAGATTCTCTCGCGCTTCCACCGAAAACAGGCAGAACGCGAACGCCAATTGACGGCTGTACTGATCCTGTCACCTCTGTGTATCGGTGAGTTTTTTCTGCTGTTGTCGTCTTTGCCAATATGACTAGCGAGCTGGCGGCTCGAAGTAGTAGGTAACGTTGATGTAGTTGCCGGTGTAGGCCTCCGGCAAAGGGCCGAAGGTATCGATGTGGCGGACAGCGTTGATGGCGGTCTGGTCAAGGGTGAAGTCACCCGAGCGCTGACCAATTTTGATGTTGGATGGCGTGCCGTCGCGCGCGATCTGGAAGGTAATGTAGACCTTGTGCCCAGGGGCCTGCGCATCGAGCATCCCGGTGTACCACTGCGCGGAGACCTTTTGGGTGACCGTTTGAATGTACCATGCGAAGCGGGCGCCAAAGGCGGCGTCGGATGTCTGCATGGTGACGGTTCCGGCCTTGGTTTGCATACTGCTCATGGGAATGCTGAGGCCGACCTGACCCGACTGAGCCTTGTCTGGCGCGACCTGAGTCTGCTGGGGATGAAGCGGCGGAGGCGGCGCGGTCCTGTCGGCAACCTTGGGAGGCTTGGGCGCAGTCTTGCCGGAGAGGGCGATGGCGTCAGGCTTCGGCGCTTCGACAGTCTGCGCGGTCGAGGTGATGGGTGCAGCAGTGACCGTGTCGTTGGCTAGAATGCTGTCCTGATTGGTTGCGGGCTTGGGCGGCAGGGGAAGGTCGTTGACCATGGTGGCCTGAATCGCACCGGAGATGGCGCTGGCGTCACCCCAGTTCTTGCCCGTACGGGAGGCGATCCACGCACTGACGAAGAGCAGAGCAACAAATCCCATATGCAGCGCAAACGATCCCGCGAATCCGCCGCCAAGCGCGTCGTTCCGACGAGTGACGGTGAGAGAGCGGGTTATGATGCGGGGTTCCATGGGCGGCTAGTTGGATGCTGGGGCTGGGCTGGACTCCAGCGGCTGGGTGACGATGCTGATGTTGGTGATGCCAGCTTGTTTGACCGCGTCCATGACGGAGGCAAACGCCCCAAAGGGAACCTTCTCGTCCGCGCGCAGGTAGATGATGCGCTTTGTGGCATCAGCCTTGTCTGAGTTGCGTAGGCTACTGGTCAGATCGGCGAGATTGACGAGGCGATCCTGCCCACCGGATTGCAGAAAGACGTTCTGGCTCTTGTCGATGGTGACCACCGTCCGCTCTTCGGTGAGCTGCGCGACGGTGCGGGTGTGCGGGATGGCAACGTCAATGCCCGATTGCAGCACCGGCGCGGTAATCATAAAGATGATCAGTAGGACCAGCACAACGTCAACCAGCGGCGTAATGTTGATCTCGGCCAGAGCGGTCTGAGTGCGGGTCTGGCCTCCGCTTCGAGTCGAGAAGGCCATCGCTAGTAGCTCCTTCGCCGCACTGGCTCGGCGTACTCTTCGGGTTGAGGCGGCGCGAGAAGGGCCGCATTCTCAATGGCGTTCAGCAGCTCGCGGCCGAAGTCGTCCATGCGCGAGGCGAAGTCGCGCAACTGCGCGGTGAGCTGGTTGTAGCCAACCAGCGCTGGAATGGCAACGGCAAGTCCGGCGGCGGTGGTAATCAGCGCCTCACTGATGCCGGGTGCGACCGTGCGCAGCGTCGCAGCGCCGGATGTACCTAGCCCGTGGAAGGCGTCGATGATGCCC
>CAZPZL010000066.1:0-10244 GCA_964590925.1 uncultured Granulicella sp. | reverse complement strand
CGCTGCGGTCACGCGTCTACAACGAGCTAAGTGGTGGCGAACGTCAACGCGTGAAAATTGCGCTCGGTCTTGCGCAGCAGCCACAGATGTTGCTTCTGGACGAGCCGATGCAACATCTGGACATCGGGCGTCAGTTCGAGATGATCGATCTAATCCACTTGTTGCGCCGCGAGGGGATTGCCATTGTGGCCTCGATGCATGATCTAGCGTTGATTGGGGGAACCTTCTCTTCCGTGTGGCTGATGAGTCCGGATGTGCCAATGCGGCAGGGCTCGCCTGAGGAGATATTGCGGCCCGATGTACTTGAAATTGCATTTAACACTCTGCCACATCACCGCTCCAGGTTACTGGAGCGAATGCGAAATCCAATGGAGTATGCCTAATGACCCAGATTCTTATTCCCTCACTGGCTAGCGTGGTTGCGGGCATCGAGCCGATTGACCCACGACACTCGGCCGAAGCGCAACTGCGGCTCAACAGCCTGACCAAACCAATCGGCAGCCTAGGTCGATTGGAGGCCATTGCAATGCAGATGTTCTCGATTTTTTCTGGCCAAATTCCCCTTGCGTTGCAGCGGGCCGTTTATGTGTTTGCCGCTGACCATGGCGTAACGGCAGAAGGAGTAAGCGCCTATCCGCGAGAGGTCACCGCGCAAATGGTGTATAACTTTGTGGCAGGCGGCGCAGCGATCAATGTGCTTGCGCGGCTGCACGATGTGCAACTGACAGTCGTGGATGTGGGTGTCGATGCGGAGTTTGAAGCCGCGCCGGGGCTATGCCTTATGAAGGTCCGGCGCGGCTCCGGAAATATGTTGCGTGAGCCCGCACTAACACAAGATGACGTTACAGCTGCTATCGAGACCGGTATTCGGCTGGCGCAAGCCGCAAAAGACCAGGGACACACGCTGGTGGCCGTCGGGGAGATGGGCATTGGCAACACAACCTCCGCGAGCGCGATTGCCGCAGTGCTGACCAAGCAACAAATTGAAGAAGTCACTGGCAGCGGCACAGGGCTTGATCTCAAAGGAAGGAATCTAAAACTCAATGTACTGAGACAAACGCTGAAGAGACATTTCGGCGCTTCCGCAGAGTCCCCCGAGCCGCTGGAAATTCTTCGCTGCGTAGGCGGATTGGAGATTGCAGCCATGACCGGCTTCATTCTCTGTGCAGCGGCGAATCGTATGGCTGTTGTTTGCGATGGATTTATTTCAACGGCAGCGGCAGCCATCGCATACGGCCTTGCTCCTCAAGTAAGTGGCTACCTGATTGCAAGCCATTGCTCGGAAGAGCCTGGGCACCAGCACTTGCTTCGATTTATCGGCCTGACGCCGATTCTAAAGCTGGAGATGAGACTGGGTGAAGGTACGGGTGCAGTTCTGGCCATGCCGCTGATCGAATCATCTGTTCGTCTGTTTACAGAGATGGCCACATTTTCATCTGCCGGAGTGAACACATCAAATCTATGAACAGAATCCTTCAGGACATCGCAGCGGCATTTCAGTTCCTGACCCGACTGCCACTCAACTGGCTCCCCTACAAGTCAGACGCCTTGTCTGGCGCAGCGAAATACTTTCCTTTGGTCGGTCTTGCGGTGGGGGCAATCGCCGCGGGACTCTACTTGTTGCTGTTGACTCATCTTCCCATCGCGGTTATTGCGCTGCTCATGGTGCTTCTTTCAACGCTGGTGACCGGAGGGTTGCATGAAGACGGTCTCGCCGATGCCGCTGATGCGTTTGGAGGAGGATGGAACCAGAAACAGGTTCTTGAGATCATGAAGGACAGTAGTATTGGCAGCTTTGGAACACTCGCGCTGATCTTCTCCGTAGGAGGCCGAGTGCTGCTGTTGGCGTTCCTCCCCGTCGGGCGTCTTGTGTACTATGTGATCTCCGCGGAAGTACTCTGCCGCTGGGCTATGCTTCCGCTCGGGGCCGTGCTGCCTGGTGTCGGCGGGCAAGGCAGTCAAGGAGCCCGCATTGCCCGCCGAGTGTCTGGTACATCCCTCGTAGTGGGCACAACTATTACTGTTGTTGCCGTGGGCTTCATGTTGCGTCAGTCGGCGGTCTGGCCGGTTGCCGCTACAGCGGCGGTGACGCTGCTCAGCTGTTTGTATTACAGGTATCGAATTGGTGGCGTCACGGGCGATTGCTTTGGCGCAACCAGCCAGCTTACGCTTCTGGCAGTTTATATTTGCGGGGTCTGGCGCGGATGAAGAGCATTGTTTTGATTCGCCACGGTGAGACCGACATGGCTGGCAGGTTCTGCGGTCACAGCAACCCAGACTTGAATCATGCTGGCGAGAGTCAAGTGATTCGTCTTGCAAAGGAAGTTGCGATGCTTGGAATAGACCGTATCTATTCGAGTGATCTTCGCCGCGCATCGCGGACGGCAACTGCCATCGTGCAACGCATCGGAGTCAGTGTTGACTTCTTACCAGAACTCAGGGAAATCCATTTTGGCCTTTGGGAGGGCCTCCGTTGGCAGGAGATTGAAGATCGGTTTCCCGAGGAAGCCAGCCGCTGGATCCGAGAGTTCCCTCTGCTGAGTGCGCCGGGCGGAGAAGCATATCCGAACTTCACGGCAAGGGTTGATGCAGTCATCAGTTCATTGCTGGAGGCAACAGCGGGGAAGAAGATAGCCATTGTCACACATCGCGGCGTCATGCGTTATGGACTCACAAGATTCTTTGGACTCTCTGAACAGGAGGCCTGGACCAGGACCGCTTCCTATTGTGCCATGGTCACTGCTTCTGCTCGAATGCGCGAATGCGAGGTGTTACTGTGAGCGCTCAGCATCTGGAAGTTCGGGAACTGGCGGCTTGGGGCTTCGATCATCCGATAGATCGCGAGTTTCTGGGAGAAAAATCATTACTGAGTGCCGCCACTCAGGCGCAAGACGTGGTCATGACGCGGTCGCCTTATCCGGCAGAGTCTGCCCTCTCCGAGGATGAGTCAGGATTACTTGCCAACGCACTCGCAACCCGAAAGGACGCTGTCGCGTTGAGCGGGGAATTCGATGGCCTAGAGTGGGAGATCGCCATTGTCGATCTTCGGAAGCTCATCGCTTTCCAACGGCGCATCGGATTCACCTATCCCGATAGTGGTCCATTCCATTGCGGGAGCAGCGCACAGCAACTTCTCGATCTAGCGCTTCCGATTTATGCACCGTGCAAGTGTCCATATATGGAAGCTGCTTTCTATCGAGGCCGGTGGTTTCTTCGCGACGGATATCATCGTTCCTTCCGATTATTGAATCAGAGTGTGCACATGGTTCCGTGCGTGGTTGTCTACGCGGAAACCCTCTCTCAGTTGGGTGCTGTTGGCAACCAATTCTTCTCGCAGGATGTTTTATTTTCCGAACATCCTCCGATGGTGACAGATTTTCTTAATGAAGAAACGACAGTGCGCTATCGCCGCGCGTTGCCCGGGAAAAAGGTTTCTTCTGCCGTTCCGCAATTGCAACAGCTGGCTGCGGCCAGTTGTCATCTACAGGAGATACGATGAGCATCGCTACAAAGACAGGCGATGGCGGCCACACAGGTCTTGCCGGGGGAATCCGCATTTCCAAAGCAGATTTACGCGTTGAGTCGTATGGAACGGTGGACGAATTGAACTCATCGCTGGGCTTTGCCAGAAGCATATGCCAGAATACAGAGATTTGTGCCGCGGTTCACGGTATTCAGAAAACCTTGTTTCGCGTTGGATCGTCTCTGGCCACACCGCCGGAGAGTAAGAAGGCGCGACCGCCGCTGTCACCTGCGGATGTGGAGGAACTGACAGCCATGGTTCATGTCATCGAGGCCAAAGAGGGGATTCTTGCCGACTGGTCTTTGCCGGGAGCACAGGTCGAGTCCGCTGCATTTGAAGTGGCTAGAGCAGTGTGTCGGCGCGCAGAGCGGTGTATTGTTCGGCTGATAGAAAGCGGGGCTGTAATCGATCCGCAAGCGCTTCCGTATATCAATCGTCTCTCCGATTTGGTTTGGCTGTTTGCACGCCAGATAGAACTCGAATGCGGAGTGGATTCCCATTTGCGTGACGATACGAAAGCAGGTCCTCGATGGTCGCGAGCGTGGTGATGGAATTATATAGTTCTACCGGCGAGAGAATTCGATGACGGCGAGGGCCATCATGGTGCTCGGCACGGCCTCGCATGTGGGCAAGTCGCTCACCACCGCTGCGCTGTGTCGCATCTTTGCGCGAGCGGGTTATCGCGTGGCTCCATTCAAGTCGCAGAACATGTCACTGAATTCGGCAGCGACTCCAGACGGCTTCGAGATCGGACGCGCGCAGGCGCTACAGGCCGAGGCTGCCGGAGTTGCTCCGTCCGTACATATGAATCCAATCCTCATCAAACCAAGTAGCGATACCGACGCGCAGATCGTGGTACAGGGCAAGGTGTGGCGCAAACTTGACGCGCGGAATTATCAGGAAGTTCGCATTGCCCAGCTCCTGCCAGTTGTGGAAGATAGCTATCGCATTCTTGCCGAACAAAACGATGTCATTGTTCTGGAAGGCGCGGGCTCCCCGGCTGAAATCAATCTCAAAGAGAACGACATCGTGAACATGCGCATGGCTAAGATAGCGAATGCGAAATGTTTGCTGGTGGGAGATATTGATCGTGGCGGCGTCTTCGCATCCCTACTGGGAACCTGTGAACTTCTGGATCAGGAGGAGCGGGATCTCATCGCTGGCTTTGTCATCAATAAATTTCGCGGCGATGTCTCACTGCTTTGGCCAGGGGTGCGCATGATCGAGCAGCGCTTGGGGAAGCCTTGCATGGGCGTGATTCCTTACCTTGGGCACTTGTCCCTCGACGAAGAAGACAGCGTGAGCTTCAACCAGCGCCCTGAGGTACTTTGGACGCAGGATACCGATCCCTCGCGGAGATTGCGCGTCGGCGTCATCGCCTTTCCTTCGATCTCTAACTTTACAGATTTTGATGCACTTCAGGCCGAGCCATCTGTGGCCCTCAAACACCTACGCGATCCAGCCAGCATGGCGCTCGCGGACGTCATCATTCTGCCTGGCAGCAAGCAAACTGTCGACGACCTATGTTGGCTGCGCGCCAACGGGTTTGAGCCTGCACTCACGGAATTTGCACGCAATGGCGGACTCATCGTCGGCATCTGCGGAGGTTTTCAGATGCTGGGCAAAGAGATTTTTGATACTCATGAGATGGAACGTGGGGGAATCGAACAGGCGCTCGGCCTGCTTCCCATCAGAACCATTCTGTCGCGCGACAAGATCACCGTTCCTGCACGCGGCAGACTCGGCAGCGGTGTGCTGTTTGGCCAGCCAGTCGCCCCATGTGAAGTCAGCGGCTATGAGATCCACCTGGGCACGACCGAGTATCTCGAAGGTGCGGTGCCCTTTGCATACCTTGCGCGGCAGAACGATGCGGCACAGACACTGGCAGATGGATGCGTCTCCCAAGACGACCGTGTCTATGGAACCTACTTGCATGGTCTCTTCGACGGAGACGCCTTCCGGTATGCATTCCTGCGGGCCGCACGTGCGGCCCACAGGATGGATGCTCCAGCTGGTCTGATTGCGTGGAGCGAGCTACGCCGGCAGCAGTTGGATACGCTGGCCGATGAGTTTGCCTGTGCCCTCGATCTGCAATCCATATTTGCCATGCTCGACTTGCCGCGTTGTGGGGGACGGAATGTGGACCGCTCTGCGGGTCTAGCCGAGAGGAGGCTCTCTTGATGGACCCCGGAAAACTCGCGGCCGCCTATGCGCTTGATTGTTGTGTCGGCGATCCGGAAAGTCTGCCGCACCCAGTCCGTCTCATGGGCTGGAGCATCGCGGCCTCGGAGCGGGCACTGCGTCGTTACGGCACGAGAAAGCGCTTTGAGTTGGCTATGGGCGGGCTCGTCGCAGTGGGAGTTCCGGTACTCTCCTCGCTCTGTGTCTATGCACTGTTGAGGCATCTGCGCAGTAGCCAACCTGCCATTGCCACTGCCGCAGAGGTTTGGCTGGCCAGCACTTGTCTCAGTACACGTAGCCTTCTGGACGAAGCTGGTGATGTCATGCGGGCGCTGGAGAACGGCGATCTGCTGCGGGCGCGCCTGCGGGTTGCTCGTATTGTAGGCCGTGACACAGTTGAACTGGGCGAAGAGGAAATCTGTCGTGCCCTGGTGGAAACACTTGCCGAAAGCCTGTCGGATGGCATTGTTGCACCGCTCTTCTATCTGACTATGGGCGGCGTTCCTTTGGCCATGGCTTACAAGGCAATCAACACGCTTGATTCAATGATTGGCCATAAGGACGAAAAGTATCTGTACTTCGGCCGCGTCGCTGCGCGAGCGGACGATGTTGCCAATTACATTCCGGCGCGCATTACGGCGTTACTGCTCTGTGTTGCAGCGGAATTTATACCGCAAGCCAACGGAGTTCGTGCCGCTCAGGTCTGGCTGCGGGATGGCTGCAAGCACGCCAGTCCTAACGCTGGTCAAGTGGAAGCGGCCATGGCAGGCTTGCTCGCGGTTCGGCTGGGAGGAACGAACAAATACAAGGGCGAAGTGGTCGATTGCCCGCATCTAGGGGGCGAATTCTCACTGCCGCGTTGTACGGATGTGCGCCGCGCGTGGAATGCAGTTGGCTTGGCCTCCCTGCTTGGTTTTGGTGGAATGCTGTTGCTTACGTTAGGAAATAAATATGAATGAAGAGTTTATCCCGGCGCATGGTGGACAACTGCGTGAATTGGCTGCCGAGTTTGGGGTATCTGAGACATCGCTGTTGGACTTTAGCGCCAGCATCGATCCGCAGCCGCCATCCGATCACTTGATTGCTACTGTCTGCGAAGCCCTTCACGCCCACACAATCCTAACTACCTATCCGGACATGCACTATACAGCACTCAAAGAAGCCATCGCAGCCTATGTGCAGGTTGACGTAAAGGCTCTATCAATCAATAGTGGCGTGATGCCGCTGCTGGGCGCCGCACTCAGCGCGTTTTGCCCGCGCCGGTGCCTAGTTCCAGTTCCTGCTTTTGCAGAATACCGGAAGGTGCTCGGTTCATGTGGCGTGGCGTGTTGCACGTTCCCCTCGACGGAAGATGCAGGGTTCTTGCTAGAGGTGGCGCCGCTGGTCGATAGCTTGAAAAAATCGGGCGCAGAGGCTTTGTTGCTGGCCAATCCGCAGAGCCCCTCGGGGCGGCTGATGTGCAGAGAGGATTTGCTTCGGCTCCATGAAGCAGTCACCGCACTGGGCGCAATCCTTATCGTCGATGAGGCATTCATCGACTACGCTCCTGAAAACAGCGTCTCGCACTGGGCGGCAGGATTGCCCGGTCTGATTGTTCTGCGCTCCTTGACCAAATTTTTTGCGCTGCCCGGATTGCGCGTTGCATATGCGGTCAGTTGTCCGGAGATGCGCGCTGTCATAGAATCTTGTATCCCTGCATGGCCTGTTGGCTCCATTGCGGCCGAGGCGGCGCGGATGGTTCTTCAGGACCGGGTTTCAATTGCGCACACTGCTGCGACGAATGCAGCAGAGCGTATTTGGCTGGCAGAGCAATTGCACGCGCTGGGGCTACGCGTCTTTCCAGGGGCGGCCAACTATCTATTGATAAGGATCGCTGATAGCCTCGATGGCCTAGAATTCTGGCGACGCCTTATTGTCGAACATAATATCGTTCTCCGCTCCTGCGCAAACTTTGAAGGCCTAGGCGAACATTACTTTCGCATCGGCGTGCGCACACGCTTGCAGAGTGATCTGCTGGTGCGGGCGCTGAAGAACGTTCTTTATCCCGCGGCGCAAGGTATCGCATCGCAGAACCAGGAGTAAATTGAAATGCGCTGGCTAGGTCTGTCTCTTACAATTGCTTTGCTATACTGTGCAGCGACCGTCTCGTTCGCCCAGAGCTCCACATCGTCCTTGCGCGGAGATGTGGCTGATTCTTCCGGTGCGGCTATCGTCGGCGCCCAGGTAGCTTTGAAGAACCCCGCAACGGGGTTCGCAACTTCGTGCGCTACAGATACTCAGGGCGAATATCGCTTTCTCGGAGTACCGTCCGGAACCTATGTAGTCTCGGTGATTGCGAAGGGGTTCGCGAAGCAGAACACAGTTGTTGAACTGCTGGTGAATCAACCGGCCACGCAGACTTTCTCGCTCTCCGTGGAGGCGCTAGAAACCGTGATACAGGTGAGCAGCGAGGCGCAGATGCTCAATCTTGTGGACGCCAGCATGGGAGATGCTGTAAATGCCGCAACTATTAAATCTCTACCCCTGGAGGGGCGCAATGTCCCGGACCTGCTGAGCCTGCAACCGGGAGTGTTGTACCTGGGGGAAGCGAACGACCAAAGCCATGACAGCCGCAGCGGAACTTCGAGCGGTAGCCGCTCCGATCAGGGAAACATCACGCTGGATGGTGTGGACAATAACGATCAGGCGCGGGGGTATGCATTTACCGGGGTCCTCCGTTCCACACTCGACTCTGTTCAGGAATTCCGAGTAACAACCGAAGCCTTTGGCGCTGACAGCGGGCGTTCCTCTGGAGCGCAAGTTGGTCTGGTGACCAGAAGCGGCACCAACAGCGCTCACGGGGGCTTCT
Source organism: uncultured Granulicella sp. (assembly GCA_964590925.1). GTDB lineage: Bacteria > Acidobacteriota > Terriglobia > Terriglobales > Acidobacteriaceae > Edaphobacter. The sequence continues at coordinate 1,692 of CAZPZL010000066.1, read as the reverse complement.
ACGAGTACAACCGGAGTTCGCTGGGCGAGGCAAATGATTGGTTCAACAAACAGGCGGAGTTATTCAACGGGCTGCCAAATGTGCCGGGAAGACTCATTCGCAACACCTTTGGAGCATCGCTTGGTGGCCCCATCAAGAGGAACGAGGCTTTTTTGTTCGTTAATTACGAGGGACAGCGAACCGCGGAGGATCAACAGCAGACGATGACTGTTCCTACGCCCTCAATGCGCGCCGGAAATATCCAGTATCTGACTTCCATCCAAGGTACTCCCACACCCACACTCCTTTCCCCCACACAGATAGCAACCATGGACCCTATCTGTTCAGCGCAATGCAATCGCCCCTGGGGTCCTGGGGTCGATCCAAACGTGCTGGCGGTGCTGAACCTCTATCCGCTACCGAACGGTCTATCTGCCGGAGACGGTCTGAATACAGCTTCCTATTCTTGGTCAGCTCCCAATCCTGCATCATTGAACACTTCAATTGCGCGCTTCGATTGGATGGCCTCGCGCCATAATTGGCTTTTCATTCGTGGCAATCTACAGAACGACAAAAACTCCGGAGTTCCACAATTTCCTGGGCAGCCCGCCAGTTCTATCAGCTCCGACGACAGTAAGGGAATTGTGGTTGGAGATACATGGAGCGTATCTACCCATTTCATCCAAAATCTGCATTACGGCTTCACTCGACAGGGCTATGCCAGTCGCGGCATCGGCCAAGATCAGTACGCAAACTTTTACAACATCAGTCCGCTCTATGCCGAGACCCGAACCACACTTGTTGACATCCCCGTTCAAAACATCCTCGACGATGTGACCTGGACGCACAGGGAGCATACGATTCAATTCGGAGCCAATTACAGGTTGATTCTCAATCACCGACGCTCCGATGCTTTCTCCACCAGCTACGGGTACACCAACGCTTATGCGTTGGCCGATGCTGGCATTGCCAACACCGGCCAGAGTTTCGATCCCGGGGAATTTGGGTATCCAGCGGTTGCAGCAAATTTCGCAGACTCGTACAACTTTGCGATGTGCAATCTTGCTGGCCTGCTGGATCTGGTGACAACGCAATCCAATTATCAGATAGCGCCCGACGGAAGCACGGCGAGTCTGCTGCCCGCCGGAGCAATGGTAGATCGCGAATTTAAGAACAACGAGTTTGAATACTATTTGCAGGATTCCTGGCGTATTCAACGGCGTTTAACGTTAACCGTTGGATTTCGACATACGTTGCTTCAGACACCTTTCGAGACTCACGGGCAGCAGGTGCAGCCCACGGAAGATATCGACCAGTGGTTCAGAACACGAGGACAGCAGGCGGCGTTGGGCAATAGCGTTCAACCTGATCTCTCATTTGCGCCTTCTGGACAGGCGCGGGGGTTGAAGGCCTATTGGCCGATGCAAAAAGGAAATGTTGCCCCCAGATTCGCCGTCGCTTTTTCCCCCGGAGTTGCGCATGGCTTCTGGCACGGACTCTTTGGCGGAGCAGGGGAGAGTTCAATCCGCGCGGGGTACGGGATCTATTACGACCACTACGGTGAAGGGATCGTCAATCTTTTCGATCAGTACGGATCGTTTGGGCTCAGCGAAAGCATAACCAACCCTACCAACTGGCTCACTCCCGGTACCTCGCCGCGCTTCACGGGCATTTATCACGATCTTCCCGATATAACCGGCACGCCCGCAAACA
>CAZPZL010000065.1:0-10251 GCA_964590925.1 uncultured Granulicella sp. | reverse complement strand
CAAGGTCAACCAGCCTGGAGGGTTTCGACGTGAACAACCAAGACACGACTGCGGTTCTTTCCCCTATATCGGGGCAGGCTGAGGAGACAACAAACAGCTCCCAGCCTGCGCCAAAGCCATTCACCGATCTGGCAAAGTTTGCCGTGGATGGAGTAAAACCGGCGACCGAGCGGAAGCGCTCTCCCAAGCTGAGTGAAGACAAGCGCTTCAAGGTTTTTTGCGGATCGGCCAATCGCGCTCTCGGCGAGGAGGTCTGCAAGTTCATCGGAGTGCCGCTGGGCGAGGCTCGGCTGCAACGATTTGCCGATGGCGAGGTTTACTTTCAGTTGCTGGAAAACGTTCGCGGTGTGGATGTCTTTCTGATTCAGCCGACATGCCATCCGGTCGACGAGCACCTAATGGAACTGCTGATAATGATCGACGCACTGAAGCGCGCATCGGCAGGACGCATCACTGTGGTGATTCCGTACTATGGCTACGCAAGGCAGGATCGCAAGGATCGCCCGCGCGTGGCGATTACGTCGAAGTTGGTTGCAGACCTGCTAAGCACGGCCGGAGCGAATCGGGCGCTGCTGGTTGATCTGCATGCAGCGCAGATTCAGGGCTTTTTCAATATTCCGGTGGATCATTTATTTGCCAGCCCGGTGCTGGTGAGCTACTGCCGGGAGTTGGGACTGCCGGACTTGACCGTGGTTTCGCCGGACGCAGGAGGCGTGGAACGAGCGCGCTTCTTTGCGCAGAAGTTGGGAGTGCCGCTCGCGATCGTCGATAAGCGACGGACGGACATCAACGTCACCGAGGTGATGAACGTGATTGGCGATGTGCGGGACCGGTCGTGCCTCATTTTGGACGACATCATCGACACGGCGGGCACGCTGGTGAAGACGGTGGAGGCGCTCTACGAACAGGGCGCGAAGAGGGTTTTTGCGTGCGCATCGCATCCGGTGCTGTCAGGGCCGGCGGTGGAGCGCATCGCGGCATCGAGGTTGGAGCAGCTGATCGTCACCAATACGATTCCGCTGCGAGCTGAGGCGCAAAAGTTGTCGAAGATCAAAGTGTTGTCGATTGCAGGTCTTCTGGGCCGAGCCATCGAGAGCATCCACATGGAGACCAGCGTCAGTACGCTGTTCAACTAACGCAGTTGTGATTTTGTAGATGCGAGTAAATGTAGTTTAGATTGCGCGGCCAAGCCGCAAAGGGAGCGAGGATGACAGTTGAAGGGTTGGGCAGGTTGGGAGTCATAAACTCACAACTCATAGCTCGCTACTCATAACTGTTCTTCGTGCCCGAAAGGAAATTAATATGGCAGTATCCACCATTCCTACCGTCGTTGCCACGCCCCGCGAGGGCCGATTTAACAAGAACGCAGCCCGTCGCGTACGCGTCAGCGGCAAGATTCCCGCCGTCGTATACGGAGCTGGACAGGACGCCGTCGCCGTCACCGTCGACCCGCGTGTTGCCATCAGGATTCTTCACTCCGACTCTGGCCACAACACCATCTTCGATCTCGATGTGACCGGCTCGCCGGTGGTCAAGGCCATGATCGTCGATTGGCAGAACGAACCCATCAAGGGCGCGCTGCTGCATATTGATCTGAAGCGGATTGCGATGGACAAGGCGATGCGCGTCTCGGTGCCGATTCAGTTGGTGGGCATTCCGGTCGGCGTCAAAGCGCAGGGTGGAATTCTGGAGCACGTTCTACGCGAGGTAGAGATCGAGTGCTTGCCCGCCGACATCCCAAGCCATCTCGACGTCGACGTTACGGCGCTGGAGGTTCACGGAACGATTCGCGTCTCCGGCCTGCCACACTCCGGCTCGATCAAGTTTCTGGGAGACGAAAACGCAACCGTTGCGCACGTCGCACTGGTCAAGGAAGAGGTCGTTGCGACCGACGATGCCGTTGTCACTGCGGGTGAGCCTGAGGTCGCCAAGAAGGGCAAGGGCGACGAGGCTGCTGCCGCTCCTGCTGCTGATGCAAAGGCTGACGCGAAGAAGAAGTAAAGATCGTGGTGAGTGGTTAGTTGTGGGTTTTGAGTTGAAGACAGAGGGACGCGCGGCGTGAAACTGATTATCGGTCTCGGCAACCCCGGCATCGAATACCAGTTCACCCCGCACAACGCTGGCTTTCTTGCCGTGGATCGCATCGCAGAGCAATGCGGTGCGACTCTGGCAAATCGTCGGGGCAGGGCGCTTACGGCAAAGGTGCGGTTGGCAGGACACGAAGTTCTGCTGGCCAAGCCGGAGACGTTCATGAACCTGAGCGGGCTTTCGGTGGCCGCGCTGGTGGATGAGATGAGGATTGCAGTTCCGTCGGAGGACGTGATTGTGATTCACGATGAGCTGGCATTTCCGTTGGGCACGTTTCGCATTCGCGAGCGCGGTTCGGCCAATGGACACAATGGAGTGAAGTCACTCCTGAGTGAGTTGGGCACGGAGGAGTGGATTCGGATTCGGATTGGCGTTGGGAAACCACCGCTGGCCGATGGCACGGCGGGCGGAACCCAGATTAAGGCGGGCGGCAAGGACTACTTGCTCTCGCCGATGCGCAAGGCAGAGCTTGCGGTGCTTGATGAGGTGCTCGACCGCGTCAATTACGCAGTCGATGCGATTCTCACCCGAGGGGTGAGCGCCGCAATGAACGAGTTTAACCGAGCTGTTGGTAGTGAGTAGTCTGGGCAGTTAGCTGCAAAGGGCAGGGCAAGTGCAAGGTAGATGAATTTCCAGACCGGGTTGGTGGATGTTACGTCAGCACGGTGCGAAGCAGAACTTCGCAGAAAGAAGCAACCGAATGAATCGCACCTACGAAATTATGTTTATCGTTCGTCCCGACGTCGAGGAAGCAGATCTCGACAAGCTGATCGAGGGCTTCTCGTCCAACATCACCACCGGTGGCGGCGAGGTCAAGAGTGTAGAGAAAATGGGCCGTCGCCGACTCGCTTATACGGTCCGCAAGTTCAACGATGGCTTCTACGTCCTGCTGACCATTGCCGCCGCAGGTAGCCTGATCGCCGAGATCGAGCGACGCCTACGCGTCTCCGAGCCGGTCATCAAGTTCATCACCGTTCGCATGGACGAAGAAGAGAAGCGTCTGGCTAAGGTCAAGGCTCTGCGCGATTCGAAAGTCAAGCGCAGCGCGCTGCCAATCGCACCACCACCCGCGTCGATTGCCGTGATTGCAGCCGCCGAGTCGGAAGATGCCGTCGTAGCCGAGGTGCCAGCAGTTGTCGAAGTGCCGGCATCTGAGGCAACCGCAACGGTCTAGCTCGCCGCACAAAGGATATGTGCTGAGACTTCGGTTGCAGTGCACTGTATGAATCAACTGCCGCAACCGCTTCAACCTTCGAGTACCAGCTCGGAGTTTTCAAAGGCTACACTGCGAGCCTGGAGCGGATTCGGCACAACTCGAAAGAGATGAGAGGAATTACGAAATGGCTGACGAAACAAGCGTTCCAAGCGCACCTCAATCCACCAGCGCACCTCAATCCACGCATGAAGCGCGTCCCTATACGCCGCGTCCCGCCTACGCAGGTCCAGGCGGCCCGCGCCCGCCCCGACCCGCTGGCGGTCCCGGAGGACCTGGTGGCCCAGGCGGCGGTCCTGGAGGGCGTAAGTTCTTCCGCCGCAAGAAGGTCTGCAAGTTCTGCACCGAGAAGATCGACACCATCAGCTACCGCGATGTCCGCCTGCTACAGGGCTTCGTCGCCGAGCGGGGCAAAATCGTTCCGCGTCGCCTGACCGGCGTCTGCACCCGTCATCAGCGTCGCGTCTCGCTCGCTATCAAGCAGGCGCGCAACATCGCTTTGCTCGCATTTGCCGCGCGCTTCTAACCTTAGCGCCGACCGGTGAAGCCGCTCGGCGACAGAAACTCGGAGAACAGCAATGGAAGTCATTCTGAAGGAAGACGTCAACAAGCTCGGCAATCGTGGCGATGTAGTCAGGATCGCCGATGGTTACGGGCGCAACTACCTGTTGCCCGCCAAGCTCGCCATCGAGGCAACTGCCAACAACAAGGCCGTCATCGAGCAGATGAAGGCATCTGCGATTCGAAAGCTGGCCAAGGAAAAGGTTGTTGCCGAGGACCTCGCCAAGCAACTTGAAGCAGTAGAACTGGTCTTTGTGCGCAAGGTAGGCGAAAACGATCACCTCTTTGGCTCAGTCACATCCGGCGATATCGCGCACCAGCTCGAAGAGAAGGGCTACACGGTTGATCGGCGCAAAATTTCGCTGGAAGAGCCGCTGAAGACTCTCGGCGAGTTCCATGTGCCCATCAAGCTGCACCGCGAGGTAACCAGCCATCTGAAGGTGACGATCAACGGCGAGGACCAACCCGAAGGTGCGGTTGCCGCCACGCCAGAAGCTGAAGCCGAGGCTGCAGCATAAACGGCTTAACCCCGATTCAGCCGACGTGCGCCTATCTACTTGCGAGTGGATAGGCGCACGTCGAGTTTTATGCGTAACATCGCGTCAGTCGACGCTGAGGGTGGCGTCTACGTCGACGACCAGCGCCTCATGATCGACTTGCATCGAGTGCATCTTCAAGGAGTCGAGCGTCAGCTTGTAGCCGGTCGAAGCGACCGACTGGCTGAGCAGCTTGCGAATCAGATCGGCGGCGTTCAGCTTCATCTGTGCGGGTAGCTTGTGGCTGAGGAACGGCTCCAGCAGAAAGTTCAACTCCTTGTTCTCGCTGACCTTCTCCATCTTGGCGTCGCGGAAGCCGACTGTCTCCTCCTCGGCTTCGGGGACGAATGAGACGACGGCGTCTGTCGTCAGCGAGATGCCGAGGCACTTGCCGCCGAAAGATTTACCCAGCTTGGCAAGGGTGTGAACTTGAACCACGACTCGGTCTTCGTGGAAGGTGACGTGCGGGTCCTCTCCATAAACGGCGCATGGCGTCGTGGCGTCGCCGTGCATGTAGTAGCGTCCGTCGGGCCCGTTGAACAGTTGCGCCCGCAAAGTTCGCTCTAGCGCCTGCGCCGAGACTTTGACCTCAATCGCGCGGGCCATCCGCGCACCACCCATTCCAAGCAGACCCATTACTACCAAATATCGCCACAAAAATTTCATCGTACTTAAAAGCATAACGCCTGACCTTGTCCCGCGAAACGGCGCTCTTTGCGAGCTGTTCTAATGCAAAGGGTGCTTACTGCGAAGGAGTACTTACACGTCTACGATTCGATCAGCAAAGCCAGAAGCAGGATCGGACAATTCATCCAGTTCTTCAACCATCGTCGTCAGAACCCGGAAAATCTGTCTGCACTACCGGGGCCACCTTAGCTTACCACTGGACTAAAACTGCGTTTTCCGCGAAAAGCCTATACGTCCTTGCCGTCTTCGTACTCTTCGCGCCAGGCGGTCTGGATGGCCTCCAGAATCCCCTCAGTCGACTTCGCTGGGTCGCCGACAAAGTCCGGCAACTGCACCACCCACTTGTGTAGATCGGTGAAGCGCACGGTGTAGGGATCGGTCTCGGGAAACCTCTCCTGCAACAGAATGCCAATCTCCTCGGTATCGTTCCAGTCCAGTTCGCGCGCCATATCGATTCCTCCTTCCGCTAGTGTACGGCGACTTTGATTCGACGGCGCAAATTTCCAATCTCAGATTATTGCTCCTTCTTCAGGACAATTTAATTGCAGTAGAGAAATGCTGTATGTCAGGAGAGCCATCATGCAATCGAGACTCGTAAGCATCTTACTTCTGGCAGCAGCATCGCTGGGCGCACAAACCGCTACCCCGTGGCAATCCACGTTTTCTGTGCAAAAGATAAACATGGGCGTTGCAGGAAACAATCCAAACTTTCCTCTGGCACCGGGAAATCAATGGACCTACAAGCACGGAAATCAATCCGAGGTGGTCACGGTACTCGAGCAAACTAAAACTATCGACGGCGTGACGTGTCGAGACGTGGAAGATCGCGAGATGATCAACGGGCAACTGATTGAGTTGACGCACGATTACTACGCCATCGATCGAACGACCAACGACATCTATTACATGGGCGAAGATGTCGACGTGTACAAGAACGGAACGGTCGTCAGCCATGAGGGCGGCTGGCTGTCCGGTGTCAACGGGGCCAGCTTCGGTATGATGCTTCCCGGCTCGCCCAAAGCCGGCCAGCGCTTCTATCAGGAGCAGGCTCCCGGTGCCAAGGACCGCATCGAAATTACGTCAACGACCGGGAAGACTACTACGGCCGCAGGCACCTTCGACCGCTGCGTTGTGGTGGAAGAGACGACGCCGCTTGAAAAAGGGGGCGACCACAAGGTCTATGCGCCCGGCGTCGGCCCAGTCAAGGACGCCGAGATGGAACTGGTCTCGTACGTACAAAAATAAACCAAGGCGCGCAAAACTGCCCATGTCCTAGCTGCCGGGGCCGTGGGCAGGCTTGCCTTCCTGCACATAGTTGCGGTTCCAGTCGGGTATCTCGACAACGTAGGCACCGGGTTTCTCGATGACGGCCTGACAGCCGAGGCGCGAGTTTAGCTCTATGTCGGCCGCGGTCTCCATGCGGTCCAGTTCCAGATCCTCCGGCTCGCTGAGGCCCGAGGCGCCTTCCTTTATGTGCAAGTGGCAGGTGGTGCAGGCGCAGACGCCGCCGCAGGCGTGGTCGAGATTGATGTCATAGTTCTGGGCGACGTCGAGCAACGACATGGGCAAACCGTGGCCTTCGTAGGGCAGCGTGTTGAAGGCGAACTCGACTGTGCGGCCTTCGGGTTGAAAGGTGACGCGCACCATGCCTTCAGCGGGAGGTTTCGACAGATCGACTTCAGGCGAATTGGCAACGGAATCGGACATAGGCCCTCATTTTAACTAAGCTTTGCTGTGACTGCTGGCGGACTCAGTGTCGGCCTCAGTATCTTCTTCGAATTCGGCTTTGGCGAAGGCGTGGGGAGCAGTGGGTGCGGTGCCGAGGCCTTCGCTGGCGGCGCTCATGGTTTGGCCCTTCATTGCGCTCATCACTTCGTTGTCCATCATCAACTCTGCGAAGCGACGCGTGACCTGATCGAGGTGCTCGATGGACTGGCGAATGATCTTGTAATCGCTACCGGCAACGGTGAACTTGAGGTCGGTGACGCAGGCCTCGATCTGCTCCAGTTCCGTGGGTGTGAGTTGCTGCCATGCGGCATGACTGCTGCCTTTGGCAACGGCGGCCAGCACCGTCTCGGCCTCGTTGCGCGACTCGATCAGTTGGCGCGCGTCGAGGTCCTCCTCGGCAAAGTCGAACGAAGCCAGAATCATCGTCTCAACTTGCTCGTCGGTGAGGCCGTAGGTGGGCTTTACGTCAATCTCGGCGGTCTTTCCGCTGCGTTGCTCGCGCGCGCTAACGTGCAGAATTCCATTGGCGTCGATAAGGAACTTGACCTCGATGCGTGCTAAGCCCGCGACCATTGGGAGAATGCCTTTGAGGTCGAAACGCGCCAACGAACGGCAATCCTTGGCCAATTCGCGTTCGCCTTGCAGTACATGGATGGCAACGTTGCTCTGGCCGTCGACACCGGTAGTGAAGTGCTCGGTGGCGCTGGCCGGAATCGTCGAGTTGCGCTCGATGATGCGGGCGACGACTCCGCCGAGAGCCTCGATGCCCAGCGACAGCGGCGTCACGTCGAGCAGCAGCACGTCGTCAAGTACCGAGCCGACGGTCTCGCCGGAGAGGATCTGCGCCTGCACGGCAGCGCCGAGCGCGACTACCTCGTCGGGGTTGAGCTTGGTGTGCGGACGCTTGCCGCGCGGGGTTAGCTCGAAGATCTCATCAACCAACTCGCGCACTGCTGGGATGCGCGTGGAGCCTCCGACCAGCACAACCTCGTCGATCTGGCTAGCGGTGAGTTGCGCGTCCTTCAGCGCCTGAGTCGAGGGCCGTGTGGTGCGCTGGATGATCGGCTGTATGATCTGTTCGAACTGCGAACGCGTGATCTGGCGCGTGTAGTGTTTACCGTTGGGCAGAGACACGTCGAGAGTGGTCTGGTCGGCGTCGGAGAGCGAGATCTTGGCGGCGATGACGGCCTTGCGCACCGCCTGCACCAATTCGCCGCTGGGCTTGGCTTCGTTGCCGATGCCAAGATCGGCATCATTAGCGATGTCATCAAGCGCAATGGCGATGAGGAAATTGTCTATGTCGTCGCCGCCGAGGTGGGTGTCGCCGCCGGTGGCGATGACCTCGAAGATGCCCTCATGCAGCTTGAGGATGGATATGTCGAAGGTGCCGCCGCCGAAGTCGTATACCGCAATCAGGCCGTCGCGATTCTTGTCCAGCCCGTAAGCCAGTGCGGCGGCGGTCGGCTCGTTGACCAGACGGAGAACTTCGAGGCCCGCGATGCGACCAGCGTCCTTGGTGGCCTGACGCTGTGCATCATTGAAGTAAGCAGGCACGGTGATGACGGCCCGGGTGACCGGCGCGGCAAAGAAGCGCTCGGCGTTGCGCTTGAGCTGCTGTAGGACGTAGGCGGAAATCTCCGGCGGCGTCAGCTCGTGGCCACCAACGCGCAACCGCAATACGTCGCCTGCTTGTAGGTCGTCGACCAGCTTGAAGGGGAAGAGCTTCAGCTCGTCTGCCACGTCGTCGACTCCGCGGCCCATCAGTCGCTTGGCGGAGTAGACAACGCTTGCGGCATCGGTGAGTAGGGTAGCGCGCGCTGCGTTGCCGACGACCACGCTGCGCGTAGCGTCGAAGGCAACGACCGAGGGGACGAGGCGGTCGCCGTCCTCGCCGGGAATGATCGTCGGAGTGTCGCCCTGCATGAACGCAACCAGCGAGTTGGTTGTGCCCAGATCTATGCCGATGACGCGCGTCGCTGTGTTCTCTTCCGCCATTTGGTCCCGTTCCCTCATCTATTTGCTTGTCTTTCCGTAGCGTAGCGGAGGAATCTGCTTTTGCTCGCTCCACGACGACCTAAAGCCGCATACCCATGTTAGATGTGTTATGGCGATGCACGATTCCTCGCCTGCCTCTATTGTCCTACAGGCCGCGACGGCGCGGCGATACTGAACGAAAGGCTTAACGCCGATTGTCACCGACAGACACCGATTTAATGACAACGGGCGACCGCACAAACTGCGGTCGCCCGTTGTCATGGCGAGAATTTACAGGAAGGCGACGGACTGGATTCCGGCAATGTCAAAGCGCTTGCGGCAGCGGATGTTCTTGCACCCAAGAACGTCGTCAGTGCGGACCATATAGCTCTGTGCCTTGGCGAACCGTGCGCGGTCGCGCTCGTCGGCGTTGCGCGGTAGCTGCGCCTTCTTGCGACGGACCAGCCAGCCGATCTGGTACTCGCCCTCCTGATGGCAGTGCGGACAGGTCATAGTGTGGGTGCGCTGCTCGGGGCGCTCGTCAAAAAAATCGCGTTCTTCCATGATGAAATCCTCCGCCGGATTGGCTGCCAAATCGATTGGCGCATGAATCCCGGCGCACATCTGCAATGAAAAGTATTGCATAATTGTGGCTATCGCGCAGTGATGGGCGCACAAGGAGTTACCCATGAGTCGGGCGAAGAAGCAGGTGTTTTCCGTGGTGAAGGCGGTCAAGGAGAACGCACGCACACGAGTTGGCCCGGTGCCGCCCGAGCGCGTCATCCCCGACCCCAAACAAAAAGCTGCCGCCAAGCCAAAGCACAAGAAGACGCTGGCGGATTTGTTGAACTGCAGCTCTGACGGGGTCGAAGAATGAAGCACGCGGGATTCTGTAAACTGGAAGAATGAGTCAGCAGGAACTGGTCCTGATCTTGTTTCAGGTGTTGGTGTTGGTGTTTGCGCTCTCGGTGCATGAGAGTGCGCACGCGTATGTGGCCATGCGGCTGGGTGATCCGACGGCCTACATGCTGGGGCGGGTGACGCTAAATCCCGTGAAGCATCTCGATCCGCTAGGATCGGTGATTATGCCGCTTGCAGCGCTGTTTTTCCACTGGCCGGTGCTGGGCTGGGCCAAGCCATGTCCGGTGACGCCGCGCAACTTCCGCAACTACAAGCGCGATGACATTCTGGTCTCGCTGGCCGGGCCTGCCAGCAATCTGGCTATGGCAACCGTCGCGCTCCTGCTGCTGATCGTCTTCAAGCACGTTGGCGGCGGCGCGGCGATCGGCGGGTTGATGGGCATGGAGCAGGATGCGAGCTTCGACCCCAACAGCCTAGCCATGTTAGCCGTGGCGATGCTGTTGTACTACGGCGTCACCATCAATCTTCTGCTTTTCGTTTTTAATCTGATTCCCATTCCGCCGTTGGACGGCAGCAATGTGCTGCGGCAGTTTCTGCCCTATC
>CAZPZL010000064.1:7542-10300 GCA_964590925.1 uncultured Granulicella sp. | reverse complement strand
AGCGCGCCATGAAGTTGATCGCCTCCGGCGTGACGAACTCGGCGGCCAGCGTCAGATCGCCCTCATTCTCGCGGTCCTCGTCGTCAACCACCACCACCATGCGGCCAACGCGAATGTCGGCGACAGCCTCTTCCACGCTAACGAACGGGCTCTGGTTCAATCCCTCTTGCATCGGTGCTCCCTCTGCGTGTTGCTTCATTCCACCTGTTGCCTCAAGCAAAAGCGCCGCCCGTTGAAAGGCGGCGCTTGCTTCCGATCTTCAATCCTTCTGCTCTTCGAACTTAGGCGATCCACAGCAGCTACAACGTTGACTCAATCTCGAATCCCCAGGCCTCAAGCAGTGCCTCCGGGATGTACTTGGAGTTCTTATTGCGCCGCGCCCACTCGCGCAAGCGGGTAGAGCGGATGTACTGGTCGGGAGTGAGTTTGAACTCTTTGACCACTTGTTCGAAGGAGGTTATGGTCGGCACCACCGGCCCAATCGGCTCCGGCTTGCCCCAGTTTGGATTTCCACGACGCTTTGCCATCTGTACCCAGTGTCCTTTTTATTGTTGATTCAGCCGAGAGGTCCAACCTCCGCCGGAGGTCTTGCATTCTATGCGCTACGGTCAACGAAAGAGCCGAAAAGCATAGTATTCTCAGGATTTATTCTAGGCCATTTACAGGCAAAAAGCAAATGCTCCTCCTGAGATTACGGCAACACGAGTCCAAATTACTTCGTCGCAGGTTGCTGCGCTGGCGTGGGTTGCGACGCGGCAGCCAGTTCCAGCCGCAACACGTCGTAGGCGATTCCGCTGGTGATTCCGCCCGCCGGAACCGTCAGCGTCAGCGTGTTGTTGCCTGCGTGCAGCAGCGCACCATCGAAGACCAGATCCTTTTCGACCCACGAACCCTCGACTCCGTCGCGATTGATGGTCGCGTTGTAGACCAGCCCGGTAATGGAACCGGCAGGCTTGCCATTTACCTCCACCTCGAGCGAGCGCGAGCTGACGCCAGCCAGAGCCAGCCGCAATACTCCGTGATCGGCCGCTGCGGGAGCCTTAGCAAGGGTAAAGTTGATCTTCCAGGGAGTTGCGCGTCCCTTGCCGCGGCCCGTCTGGTCGTTCGGGTCCTCATCGTGCGGCACCTGATAGATGAACCAATCCCTGTGATAGTCGCTCTTGCCGATGGTGAAGTTCACGTCGTTGGGAAAGAGCTTGGCGTACTGGATGTACTCGCCCCAATGCCAGTGATCGTCGCCGTTCAGAAACTCTGTCGCCGAACGATTAGGTACGCCGATCTGCCAGAGCTGCTTGCCGTAGCGTAGCGGAATCCACTGGAGTTTGCCGAGATCGATTTTACCGCCCGCGCTCACTGTAACGTTAGCCTTCGCGTACTCGCCCAGCACGCCGTCCGCGATGGCGTGCAGCTCGTAGGTTCCCGGGCGCACGTTGGGAATGGTAAAGCTGCCGTCCTCTGCCCCGCGCACCCAGAACTCGTAGTGCTTGGCGTCGTTCTGCCACGTCATCGGATCGGGCGGGCGCGGCGTGAACTGACCACCCGGACTACCCGGTCCGCCTGGTCCACCCAATCCGCCTCCCCCACCAGCGCTGGCGCGAGCCTTCATAGCCGCAGCCTGTGCCGCAGCAGCCTCTGCCGGGGTCTGATCCGGGAAAGCCAAACCGACCAGCAGATTGGGCAGCTTCGCTCCGGGAGCCTGCGAATCGTGCAGGATGAGTTGCCCGCTGACGGTTGCGCGCTCTGTGGCCTTGGGGTAGTCCACTCCGTTGACCCACGCATAGGGCCACTTTGCTGCCTCGACCTTGGCCTGTCGATTGGCATCGGCGAAGAGTACGTCAGGGGTGCCGCCGCTGGGAACGTAGATCATCACCGGTCCGACTACCTTGGTCCACACCTCGCCCTCGGCGATGGGCAGCGTGCTACCGCCGTAGTGCGATCCGCGCCAGTAGTCGAGCAGCGTCGGATCGCCGCCGTCACCGTCGTCCAAGTGGCCGGTCAGCTCGAAGTGTGTCGGACCGCTTGAGAGGAATTCGACCGACGGATTGATGAAGTAAATGCCGACGTGTTGCTTGGTGCTGGCCCAGCCAAAGGCAGGCGTGTCAAACTGATCGGCGCAGTAGTCGTACTTATGCTCGGCGATCCCCGCCTTGACGCCGGTGGTCAACCTACGCGCCTCCTTCATGTTTAGGTCGGTTGCCTTGTCCCAATCCGCGCCGTTGGGCATGGCCATATTGCGTTGCCGGTCGATGGAGAGCCAGTCGAAGACGCCCCCATTCAGCTTCATGCCATAGCGGCTCTCGCCGATCTGGGTTGCTCCGTAGTTCGCTGCGTGAGAGAAAATCGCGTAGGTGTAGATTCCCCTCTCTCCGCGACCAAGGGTGTAGCGAATCTCCATATCTACCAACAACCCCGGCCCGCGTCCGGCTCCAGCAGCAGGCCGTCCCGTGTACGTGCCCCTATTAGGCCGCACGCCCGGGGGCGGTTGAACCTGCGCCCCGGGTTGTCCACCCTGCCCCTGCCCACCCATTCGTCCACCCGGTCTCTGTGCGACTGCGTCAGGCGTCTCTTCTACTTCGGGAGCGTCATGCCCAGCGTCGGCGCCTCCACCGGCCCGAGCCCGAGCACCTCCAGGCCGACCGAATAGAGGATGGCGGCGGAAACGGTGCTGACCAGCGTGGCCGCGAGATACGGCAGCAGGTTCGGCATCAGTTCCTTGAAAATGATCTCCGGCCCGCTCATGCCGCTGAGCCGCGCGATC
>CAZPZL010000064.1:0-7532 GCA_964590925.1 uncultured Granulicella sp. | reverse complement strand
GCCCAGCGTCGGGAACGGTGCTGGCTGCTGCTCCCGGGCCAAGTGCAGCACCATCCGAGCTGCCGGGCTGCCCAGCTCCTGCTCCAGCTCCACGCGTTCCGTTCAGATTCTTGCCGTCCGACCAGCCCTTGATCGAGACCTCGGCCCGCTGGCCACCGTTGCTGGATGGGTCGATGGTCAGCTTCGCCTCCATGCGCGCCGCGCCCGCCGGATTCTGCTCCCAGTAGCCCGCGTGGTGACCGGAGACGTAACCCTGCGTCTCCAGTCCGTTGACCTTCAGCGAACTCATGTCGCCGGTCCTTTTGTTAATCGTAGCGGTCAAATAGCCGTTGGAGAGAATGTAATTCGCACCATCGTCTTTGACTGTCACGGGCGGAGCCGCAGCCAAGCTCTCCACGCCGCCGCCTGGTTCCTGCGCCAATGCAACAAACGCCGCCGCAGATAGGCTGACCAGAATTGTCGCGGCAAACCAAGCCACCGCAAACGAACGAAGCCTTCGCGTTGCGCCGGAACTGCCGGTAACGCGAGAGGTAAGGGAATGGGAATGGACGGAATTGCCGGTGAGATCGAGCGACACGGAGCATGACGAAGTCAGATACATGAGATTCCTTGGCTGCAAATGAGGTTGCACTGTTAACTACGCAGCCGCGTCGCAGGAAGACGCGCAGGGCGGACGAATGACCATCGATTTTTGTGGAATAGCCTGAATCAGGGTGTCAAAGTCAATGGCTAATGAGCGGTCTCATAGTCCGTGTGAGCTATCAGGGCAAAAAAAATACAGGGATCCTTCACTCGGTTCAGGTTGACGGCATCTGTGGGGGAAGCGTTCACGATGAAGGCCTTCAAACACTGACGACGATGCACTGTTCTTTGATAGATCTACGCGCTAAATACCCGACCTGGGGCTACATACCCGACCTGGATTCACCAAAGGTCCTCGTTTGCGCCGCTCCCTCCCCTGCGTCAGCTCCCCCAGCGCGTGTCGGCTTTTTTCTCGCACTCAGACATCGCCTTGCGTTCGAGCGGCTCGAATCGCCCGTCCGGTCCCAGCGAATACTCCCCTCCGTGGTAGACCATCGTGCTACCGATGTAGCTCGCCACCCACACCGCAAAACCCAGCAGATCGCGCAGCGGATAGATCAGCGTAGGCCACGCCGCCTGCTCGTCCTCGATGGCCGCGAGCACGCCCGCCGCCATCGCCCAACGATTCACGCAACTTGCCAGCAGCCACAGGGCGCCCACCGCAGGATGATCCGCCAGCAATCCCCACGCCAGCCCAGCTAGTCCAAAGGGCACGGCGTAGGTCAGCCCGGTGCCCAGGTGTCCGGCTGGACGCGAGCGGCGCGTACTCTTCATCCAGCGCAACTGGTCACGGAACGACGAGCGCAACCCCTGCGGCAGAACCATCAGCCGGACCACATAGTTGGCCATGCGAACGCCATATCCGGCCTCTGCCAGACGGTTGCCCAGCACGAAGTCCTCGGCGTAGTACTGGCCCAAGTCCTCGTAGCCGCCGGCCTTTGCGAAGGCCTCGCGGCGCAGCGCCATGCTGACGCCGAGGGCAAACTTCGTTCCTCCCTCAACCATATCGGCAACCAGAATGCCACCGGACATCTCGACGCTCTTGCCGACGGCGTCGAGCTGCGCGGCAAAGCCACCTGTCGTCCGCCCGACATAGAGACACGACGCCAATTCGCTCTTTGGATCGGCTAGCTCCTGCACCATCCGTCTCAGATAATCCGTCGAGACACGCGCGTCGGCGTCGCTGGTCACCAGCGTCTCGTACTGCGCCGACTTTGCCAGCAGCGTAATGGACCACATCTTGGCGTTGGGAAACTGCGGCTCCCCACAGGTCAAAAATCGCGCACGAATTTCTGGGTGCTCTGCGGCGATTCGTCGTGCCATCTGTAGGCCCAGATCACTGTCGTTGCGTGCGCAGAAGAGAATCTCATACTCCGGGTAGTCCAGTACGAAGAATCGGCGTAGATTCTCTTCGAGGTCCGGCTCGGTGCCGTGCAGCGGCTTCAAGACGCTGACAGGCGGCAAATATTCGACCGGCGAACGCTCCTCGCGCCGTTTGCGTATTGCAAAGCGCAGCGCCCCCACCAGCACCATTCCACAATAGATGGCGGAGGTCACCGTTCCCACCAGCGCGCCATAGTAAAAGATCCGCAGCAGCAAGTTCATCGTACCTTTCAGCGTATATTGTCGTTCAATCCAGTGTAGTGTGTCGGACGAAAGAAGTCCCACATCCCTTGCCGCCATGCAAAGTAACGATTTTCCCTCTTGCTGCGTCTAATCGACAGAGCGGTAGATGCGCGGGCCAGCGAGCGAGTGGTTAGCCGACAAGAACTGGCAACTTGCCGCCAGCGGATATACTTGAATTCTGCGCGTCTTTCGCCACAGAATGGCACTGAAACACCGTGACATTGCAGGACAAAAACAAAGTCGGGGCAAGCAGGAGCAAGCGCTCCGCCGCCACTGAGCCGACTGAGAACGCATGAGGACAGACCAACCGATGAACACCCAGAAGCAACCCACGAACGATCTCTTCGCACGCATTCGCAACCATCGCCTGAGCGCCACCTTTGCGCTGCTGGCCGCGCTTTCAATCGGCATCCTCGCTGGATCCATCTTTACCCGCTCGGTGAGTGGCAAGGAGCAGGTCGACTCGTCCGACGCGCGACCGCTGGTGATTCCCAAGGCGCTCGACCTGTCGACCGACTTCTCGAAGATCGCAAAGACTGTCGGCCCTGCAGTCGTCAACATCCACGTCGAGTTGATCCCCAAGCAGTCCGTCATACGGCGCGGCGGCACACGCCGCTTTCAGATTATCCCCCCCAACGGCGACAACAGCCAGCAGAGTCCCGAGGACTTATTTAAACGATTCTTCGGTGGACAGGGAGACGATCAAGGAGACGGTAGTGGCGATGATGATGGGGCGCCCAGCGGCAGTGTTCGCGAGGCCACCGGCTCTGGCTTCATCGTCGACTCGCGCGGATACATCCTCACCAATAATCACGTCGTCGACAAAGCCGACAAGATCTTCGTTAAGCTCTCGACCGATCCGGACAACGAGTTCGAGAAGGGGCGTCCGGCGCACGTCGTCGGCGTCGATGCCGAGACCGACATCGCCGTCATCAAGATCGACGCGCCCCAGCTGTTGCCCACCGTTAAGCTGGGCAACTCGGACGGCGCGCAGGTGGGCGATTGGGTGATTGCCATAGGCAGTCCGTTTGGTCTGTCAAAGACCGTCTCGGCGGGTATCGTCAGTGCCAAGGACCGCTCGATCGACGAACCCGGCCCCAACGGCACACGCAGCCAGTTCCAGAAGTTCATCCAGACCGACGCGGCGATCAATCCGGGAAACTCCGGCGGTCCGCTGGTGGACATGGCTGGCGAGGTCATCGGCATGAACACTGCCATCTACACCCAGTCTGCGGGTTCGGAGGGCATCGGTTTTGCCATGCCGTCCAACACTATCATCAACGTCTACAACATGCTCATCAGTCCAGAGCATCGGGTCGCACGCGGCTCGATTGGCATCGGCTTTGAGACTCAGACCGCCGCCGTCGGCCGCGTCTACGGCTTCGCCAACGGGGGCGTCATTGTCAAAACCGTCACGCCCGACGGCCCGGCAGACAAAGGTGGGGTCAAGCCAGGAGATATCATCGTCTCGCTCGATGGCAAGCCGGTCAAGGATGGCGACGATCTGGTGGCCAACATCAGCTCCCGCCGCGTCGGCTCCTCCGTGCAGATCGGTATACTGCGCAACGACTCCAAGCAGACGCTGGCAGTCGGCATCGCAGACCGTGCCAAGCTATATGCCGACGTGGCTGCCAACAATGGCAACCCCGCTCCCGAAGAGCCCAGTGCTGGCGAGAGCAAGCTCGGCATCAAGGTCGACGCCGTGCCAGCCGCGCTGGCCACCAAGCTCGGCGTTCAGGGAGGAGTCATTGTCACTAGCCTCCGCCCCGGTTCCTTTGCCGACGACATCAATCTTGAAAAGGGAGCCATCATTGTCGCCATCAACAAGAAACCGGTCCACGACAAGACCGCCTACAACAACATCGTCAACAATCTGAAGTCAGGTCAGGATGTCGCCTTCGAGGTGCGCTTTACCGGTCCTGACTCTTCGTCTGGGACCTCCTACGTCGGCGGCACCCTGCCATAACCCAGCAGACACTCACGCACGCCACTTCCCACTCATTCCGCGTACTTTACACAATGAGTGGGAAGTGGTGGTGTGCCTGCAGCTTGGACCTTGAATCAGCTTAGACGCAACTATGATGCACTATATGTAATTCCGGTTGCCAAATTAACCATTTGCGGTATAGTCTTGCTTCTGGCTAGGGTTACTATTGCTTGCCAATTGGATATGTATCAATTTGGGTCAGTCGCCCCAAATGAAATAGGTTGCCGAGAATTTGTACACTGAGGTTGTTCAACACAATGCGTCTGGGCCAACTGTTTTTAGTATCGTCACTTATTTTCGGCTCGACAGTTCCAGCGCTGGCGTTGACACATGCGCGACGCGGCCCCACCTACCCCAGACTGGTAAGTAGACGAGTCGTCAAGCCCAAACCAGTGATTGGCCAGCGCGCCATTGACGACGAGCGCGCAACGCAGATTCAAGCCGCGCTGATCCGAGCTGGCTACCTAACCGGAGCACCCAGCGGACATTGGGATTCTGAGACGGAGGCTGCAATGGAGCGCCTACAGGCCGAAAATGGCTGGCAAACCAAGCTCGTCCCCGACGCGCGCGCGATCATCAAGCTCGGCCTTGGACCCAGCAGTTCTCCCTCCAGTCAATCCTCCAATGGGTCCCAGCGCAACGCCATTTCACAGGAGTAGCACCTTCTTGTAGTGGTGTAGATCGTGACGATGCAAACAAAATGCGGGGAATCCTTCGCTCCGCACAGAAAGCCCCTTTGTAACTTATCAATACAAACGGGTGCTATTAAAAATCCACGGTCGGAAGGCGTCAGAGTCCGGCGGCTTGGCTGCTCATTCCGCTCATCGTTGAACGAAGATACTTGTACGGATTGACCGGCGTATTGTGAATCCGCACCTCGTAGTGCAGATGCGCCCCGGTGGTTCGTCCACTCATTCCGACGTAGCCGATCACCTGACCCCGCACCACACTCTCACCCGCCATTACGGCAAAGCCAGACATGTGCGCGTAGCAAGTCTCCAGATTGTGCCCGTGGTCGAGGACGACCTCGCGCCCGTATCCATTCTCCATAGCAGCAGACTTCACCACGCCGTCCGCGGTGGCGCGGATTGGGGTGCCGATTGGCGCAGAGATGTCGATGCCGGTGTGAAACTCGCCCTCGCCGTTGCCCGTCACCGGGTCCTCGCGCTGGCCGAAGCTGGAGCGAATCGGTCCCATCACTGGCCACAGATTTGGAGCGTTGACGGCAATCTCGGTCGAGCCAGCGTCTCCACCGACCGCCGCATGAGAGCGAATCTCGGCCAGCGATCCCATCACCGCTCCGCCGTCGATCATATGCGCCGCCTCGCCACTCACCGCCGAATCGCGCAGACTGTAGAACGCATTCAGCGACTTGTAGTAGCTGTCGTCGGTAAAGTTCGATGCAGCATCGGCGTTCAGCGCGCCCTGCGCCGTCTTGATCCCATCCATCTTGGGCGCAGCCTTGTTCTTGCCACGTCCAGCAGGACCGGAGAGCTTACTGGCCGTCAGCCCATAGAGTGCCTCAACCTCGCCAGCCAGCGATCCCAACGATGCCGCCTGAATATCCTTCTCGTGCGCCTGAACCTGTAGATGCGCGTAGTCTTTCTGTAAGATTGCATGGTCGTCGCGCAGTTGGTTGAAACGCTCCGTCTTGATCAGCATCTTCGAGTAAGACCCGAAGAGTCCCACGCTGGTAAACAAACCAATGACCACCAACACGCCCAAAGTATAGGCGTAGTGCAGCGGCACGGGGACTTTGCGCAGTTCACCACTCTCGTCTCTACTGACGAGAACGACGTAAAAGCGCCTCTTCAGGTTGAATAGTTTCAGCGTCAAAATCCCGAGCCTTCCGTCTTGGATTGGCCTTCTCTCACTCTATCGGCGAGATAGGCAGCGCGATGAGCTCAAAGCAAATGCAATTCACAAATTGCCATTTGCAATAGACATCCATTCCTGTTGAATCCGTTGGACGTTACTTTGTAGCTTAACAGCCCCGAACGACGAGCGCAATCCCCTTGTGTCGAAAGATTTTAATAAGTTGCCCGCAGTCTGCGCTGTTTTCCAGTTGCCACTTTCTCCCGGTATTCGCCGCTTCAGTTTGAGCAGCATATAGACGAAGCGTCTGCACTTAGCTGCCTATGAGCCTTGCCGTCGCAATCTTCGGCGCGTGCGGGCGAGAGCCAGCCGTAATTGATCTGGAATCCTTGCTTGGCCAGCTCGCGGTCGACGTATTCGCGCTCCAGTTCGTTGACGCCGAACTGCGCGCCAGCGATGGAGGTGGTCTGGATCTGGGTGTAGCCGCCCGGTTACACGTCTCCGCAGGAATAGGTGAAGACATCGTTGTGGAGCAAGTTGCGCAGGTTCATCTCGAAGGTCTCGCGCGTCTGTAGCCAGCGACCGACTGCGGGTAGTGCAAGCTTGTAGGCCATTAACGCGGTCTCGTGAGCGCGGTCGACGACCGTGGTGCTGAGATGCAGTTCCTTGCCGCCGATGGGCTTGAGGCGCGCCGTGCCCATGACGAATGGGCTTCGACCGTAGGTGTCGGCAAGGTAACGCGCGCGGGAGACCTGCATTAGCGCATCGTAGCGGAAGTCGGCGAGTCCGAAGAGCGCGCCGTGGGCGACTTCAAGTCCAGCAGACATGACCCGGTCGTTGTTGTCCATGCGGGCGAAGAAGTTGGACTTGCGCGGACTGGAGGAATGCCAGCGGTTGTATGCCTGCTGGTCGAGCGTCTCGTCCCAGAGGACGGTGCCGCGAAGGCCGGCGTCGGCGAGAGCACGGTAGGTCTCGCTGGGCAGATACTCGGTACAGAGAAGGACGCCGCCGCCCGCTAGATTCTCAACCGCGCGAACGGCGCGGCTGACATCGCGGATAAGCGCGGCGGGGTCGTACTCCGGGTCAGTCGCGTATACCAGCTCGACGACGCGGGCATCGCGAGCGAGGACGGAGTCAAGCTCGCGGTCCAGTTCGTCCAGCGATAGGCGATGGCGGACCGTATCCTTGCGATGCGCGGAGAAATTGCAGTAGGGGCAGGAGTCGACGCAGAAGCTGGAGACGTAGATGGGCGCGACATAGCGCAGAGTGTTGCCGGAGGGGGCGCGCCAGATGCTGCTTGTATAGGCGCGCAGCATCTCAAACTGTGCGTCAGCATCCGGCGTGACGCCGATCTCAAGCAGCTCGGCGAGTTCGGAGAGGCTGAGTTCAGAGTGGATGGGATCATTGGACTCGCTGAGCGCGAGAATCTCCGCGAGCCGCTCTGGTGTGGGGCAGTGGACAGAAGAAAGAATGCTGCGGACTTCGGCGTTCCTCTCGGAATAGACCGAACTGAAGAGACTCA
>CAZPZL010000063.1:0-10319 GCA_964590925.1 uncultured Granulicella sp. | reverse complement strand
CCGACAGATCGAGCGCAAAACAGCGCAACAGATGACGAAATTTGGCCTCGGATATTTTCGCAAAACAAAAATAACGGCTAACCTGCTGCATGGCAATATGTTAACGCCACTCAACTACACCTTTTCTTCCTAAGCCCCTTGTTTAATATCACCTAAGGTCACTTTGTCAGAATTGGTTCGCCAGGGTCTTCAACGGAGGATTCGCGTGGATCTTTGACTGCCATTGGCTTTTGGCCCTTGTAGTCGGAGAAGTGGACAACATTGTCGTAGGCGTCTTTGATTAGATCCTGCAACGGAATAACGCTGCCGTTAACGCGTTGCTCGTCAAGCAGATCGAGATCAACGTCGGCGACGATCATCTGCTCCTGATTGATCGTTCCTTCAGCGGCGATGCCATCGCGGGCGAAGAAGTAATCCGACGGAGTAAGGATCGCCGCTTGACCGTAGTTGGCCGCCATATATGGCCCCAAGGGAAGATTGCCTACCGTGCCGGTTACCGCCACATAAATCTGGTTTTCGATCGCACGGGCCTGCGAACAGTAGCGAACGCGACAGAAGCCCTCGCGCCCGTCCGTGCAAGAGGGAACAAAGAGTATCTCCGCGCCAGCTTCGGCCATGACGCGAGCTCCTCGGAAAACTCGACGTCATAACAGATCAGGATGGCTATGTTGCCGAAATCGGCGTGGTAGACGTAGAGCCCATGCCCGCGGCTGAGTTGGTAGGGTCGTCATGCATTCCTCCCTCCTCCCACGTGGAGGTGACGTGGCCGTTGGCCTCTAGCGTTCGCAGTGTGCGGTAGAGGGCTGCGCCTTCAATGGTGACATCCGTCAGCGCGTAGCACGGCAGGCACTCGGCGATTTTATAGCCGTAGGATTTCTTTCTCTCCATGAGGATTCGCAGCACGACCGGCTCTATAAATCGGGAGACGTTATACAAACCAGCAGCGGAGATTCGCGCGCAGTACATCGCTGTCGGCATAAAACCTGGGGACAAGGTTGTTGTCTATTGTCAGGCTGGCATCCATGCCGCTTACGATTACTTCACGCTTAAGCTGACCGGATTCCGCCCCGTTCTGTTCACGGGTTCGTTTAGCGAATGGAGCAATGACTTCACCGCACCCATTGAGACAGGAAGCGGAGGAGCGGGCAGATCGTCATTCCCGAATCGTTGAAGGTTTCTCTGGAGATGCGCTGACCTGTTTTGGGAATCTTCTTTACTGCCTCCTTAATTTTGTAGGTACTGCGGAACGCAGGGCTTCAGGCAAAGTATATTTGTGTCCCTTGTAACGAATTCTGCCTTTCAGGACTCTATTGATGTGAATGCATCATTCAAGAGGGTTACAGCCATGACTTCTCGCTTTTATCCTGCGCTAGGCCTGACCCTGACTCTCTGTGTGGGAGTCTTGGCCGCCGTTGCGCAAGAGCCGCCTTTGTCGCTACAGGCACCAACGCAGGAGCCAATGCAGTGGCAGCTTACGTTGCGCCAGGCCGTCGATCAGGCGTTGGGTCAGAGTCCACTGGCTACAGTTGCTCGTGCCGATTCGCTGGAGGCCACATTGGCGACGACGTTGGCGCGCACCAATCTGCTGCCGCATCTCAATTTCACCGAAGAGATTACGCGTGGCGACGATCCTGTGTATGCCTTCGGCACACGACTGCGTCAGCGACAGTTTACGCAGGATGACTTCGCTCTGAATGCGTTGAATCGTCCTCAGCCAATCGGCAACTTCGCCACTCGATTTTCGGGATCGTGGACGGCCTTCGATTCGTTCAAAACGCAGCGCGAGATTCGCCACGCCGACCTCATGCGCGCAAGCTCTTTTTCGTCGGCCAAGGCGGTGGACCAGCAGATTGTGCTGCACGTTGTCGAGGCGTACCAGTCGGCACTTTACGCGCAACGCGAGATCGACGTTGCGCAGCATGAAGAAAAGACTGCTGAGGCACTGCTTGCCTCAGCGAAAGATCACGTCCGGGCCGGACTCGCGGTGGAATCAGACCAGATGTCAGCCGAGGTCAACGTAGCCGCGCGCAGGGAAGAGTTGATCACAGCGCAGGGCGATCTGGAACTGGCATGGGCGGAGTTGCGCGAGGCAATGGGCGCGCCAGAGTTGAAGATCATTGAACTCAAGCCAATCGAGCCACACACGTTCGCGCAGCTTGCCTTGGACGAGGAAATCGCAACAGCCGCCAAGACGCGCCCCGATTTGACGGCACTCTCGCAGGCGCAATCAGCGCAGGCCATGGCAGTGGGCACGGCGCGCTCTGCCTTTGGCCCCAGCGTAAACGCCTACGGCAACTGGGAAGAGGATCGCGGATCGCTGGGTAGTTCCGGCGGAAATAACTGGGTCGCCGGAGTGCAGATCAGCATCGACATTCTGCCCCTCGGCAAGCGCGCGCAGCTCGCCCAACAGTCCGCCGCGAAGCAGCGAATCGACGCGCAAGTAAGTGCATCGCTACAGCAGGTTCGGTTGCAAGTCAGTCGCGCGCACATCCACCGAAAGACAGCGGAGCTCACGCTTGAGACAGCGCGCGCTGCGATGGATCAATCGGCCGAGAGCCTGCGCATTCTGCGCAACCGCTACAACGCAGGTCTGGCGACGATCACCGATCTATTGCGCGCCGAGGATGCCGAACGTCAGAGTCTATCGATGTACTGGAAGGCCGTCTACGGCAATGCTGTGGCCTATGCCGAACTACTATACGCAACCGGGACGCTGACTCCCGATAGAGCAGAGGAGTTGCAATGAAACGAGCAGGTTCAGGATGTTTGCTGGCTATGTGTGCCATAGTGATTGTTGGCTGTCACAGCGATAAACCCGCTCCAGCAGTGGCGATTCAGATGGTACAATCGCGCGTGGTCGAGAGCCGGATGCAACAGGTACCGCTGATTTTACGCGCCACAGGGACGGTTCACGCAAGGCAGACCGTGGCAATCTCAGCGCAGGTTGTCGGACGCATTCAGCAGGTACTGGCGCGTGCGGGCGACAGCGTACGCGCGGGACAGACGCTGGTGGTACTTGATGATGCAACTTTTCGCGCCTCAGCAAATCAGGCGCAGGCGGCGATCAAGGCGGCGCAAGGCGAGCAGTCTGCGGCGCAGACCGCCGCGAAGCTCGCCGCCAGCACGCTCGATCGCTACCGACAGCTACAGACCGAGAAGAGTGTAAGTCCACAGGAGATGGATGAGGTTGCGCGACGAGCCGAGGCTGCGTCGGCAAGGCTTGAGGCCGCTCGCGCGCAGACTGACGCCGCAAAGGCTCAGGAGAGTGGCGCGCACACAATGCTCGGCTACACGCGATTGCTCGCGCCGTTTTCTGGGGTAGTGACGGCGCGGCTGGCCGATCCGGGGGCACTGGCCTCGCCGGGCGCGCCTCTGCTACAAGTGGATCAGGCCGGGGCGCTGCAACTCGAAGCGACCGTCGATGAGTCTGCAATCGCCGCCATTCACAAGGGAATGAAGGCTCAGGTCGCAATCGACGGAGCTTCGTCCGCAAAGATAACAGGCACTGTTGCCGAGATTGACCCAGCCGCCGATCCGTCGAGTCGCAGTTTTCTAGTGAAGATTGCCTTGCCCGCTTCCGGTCAGTTGCGCGCAGGCATGTATGGAACGGCAGAGTTTGCCAACGGAGTTCGTCAGGCGATTCTGGTCCCGCGCTCTGCCGTGGTTCAACGTGGCTCGTTGGCCTGCGCGTACGTTCTCGATGCGCAAGGCGTTGCACAACTTCGTTCGCTCACGCTGGGAGCAATGCAAGACGATCTCGTTGAGGTTCTCTCGGGTCTCTCTTCTGGAGAGCGTCTTGTAGACGCACCCTCTGATCGTGACCTCGCTGGCAAGCGCATCGAGGTTCAGCTATGAAACAAGAGCTAGGAATTGCCGGAAGACTTGCGCAGACCTTCCTCAACTCCAAGTTGACACCGCTGTTTATTGCCGCGTCACTGGCCGTCGGGGCTTTCGCCATCGCCGTGATTCCACGCGAGGAGGAGCCGCAGATTCTGGTTCCCATGCTGGACATCACCACGGCGATGCCCGGTGCGTCGCCCGCAGAGATCGAGCAACGCGTGACCTTGCCCATCGAGACGCTGGTGCATCAGATCTCCGGCGTCGAGTATGTCTACTCCACATCGAGCCCTGGGCAGAGCCTGGTCATAGTGCGCTTCCTCGTCGGCACACCGCAGGAAGACGCGCTCATCAAGGTCTACAGCAAGCTCTACTCGAACTTCGACCGCATGCCGCCCGGTGTTTCGCAGCCGATTATCAAGGCTCGCTCCATCGACGACGTACCGATTCTCTCGCTCACGCTATGGGGCGCAAACTATAGTGGCTATCAGCTACGCGCCATAGCCGCCGAGATGCTGCACGAGATTCAGCAGGTGACAGATGTATCGGAGACATCGATCATCGGCGGCGAGCCGCGCTCGATGCGCGTGCTTCTCAGCACGGAGAAGCTCGACGCCTACGGTCTTTCTCCGATGGCCATCGTCTCGCATCTGCAGGCTGCGAATGCAACGGTGCAGGCAGGCAGCTTCGCCGAGAACAATCAGGAGGTGCGCGTCGATGCCGGTAATCTCTTTGCCAACCGCGCCGATCTTGAGGCCGTAGTCGTAGGAGTGGTTCGCGGTCGTCCAGTCTACCTGCGCGACGTAGCCGACAGCATCGTCGATGGCCCAGCCGATCCTACGAACTACGTCACCTATGGCACGACCAACGCGGGCACCTCGACGCCGCACCAGTATCCAGCGGTCACAATCACGGCAGCCAAGCGCAAGGGCACCAACGCTACAGACATCGCCAACGCTGTGTTGCAGCGCGTACATCAGATGCAGGGCGTTACCATCCCCAGCGATGTGACCGTAACAACCACGCGCAACTACGGCGCAACCGCAAAGGCAAAGTCGGATGAGTTGCTGGAGCACCTGCTGCTGGCAACCCTCTCCGTCACTCTGCTCATCGCGCTGTTTCTTGGCTGGCGCGAGTCCGGAGTAGTATTGCTGGCGATTCCAGTCACGCTCGCGCTTACGATGTCGGTCTTCTACTTCCTCGGCTATACCGTCAATCGTGTCACGCTTTTTGCGTTGATCTTCAGCATTGGCATTCTTGTGGACGACGCCATCGTCGTCGTCGAGAACATGGTGCGCCACTTCCGCCTGCCGGAGAGTCATGGCCGCCCAATCAGCGAAGTGGCCGTCGAGGCCATCGCGGAGGTGGGCAATCCCACAATCCTCGCTACATTTGCGGTGATCGCAGCGATTCTACCCATGGCCTTTGTGCGTGGTCTGATGGGCCCGTACATGCGACCCATCCCAGTGGGTGCATCTGCGGCAATGCTCTTCTCGTTGCTCGTAGCATTTGTCGTATCGCCGTGGGCTGCACTGCGTCTGCTGGGCAAGCACATCGGAGGCAAGCACGAACCGAAGCAACCGAAAGATAGCTGGACAACGCAGCT
Organism: uncultured Granulicella sp.; assembly: GCA_964590925.1. Lineage (GTDB taxonomy): Bacteria > Acidobacteriota > Terriglobia > Terriglobales > Acidobacteriaceae > Edaphobacter. Next base: position 4,876 of record CAZPZL010000063.1, on the reverse strand, counting down.
TTATCGCCGCATTATGTCTCCGCTCATTCACTCTCCACGCACACGAGGACTCTTCTTTGTAGGCGTGATTGCGTTGCTTCTTCTCTCGATGGCGCTGGTACCACTGGGTCTGGTGCATGTGAAGATGCTGCCCTTCGACAACAAAAGCGAACTACAAGTCATCGTCAACATGCCCGACGGAACTCCGCTTGAGCAAACAGCTCGTGTCGCACAAGCTCTCGGCAACGAGCTTGCACAGCAGACAGATGTTCTTAACTATCAGGTCTATGCGGGAACATCCGGCCCCTATAACTTCAACGGCCTGGTTCGCCACTACTACATGCGCCGCCAGCCGAATCAGGCCGACATTCAGGTAAACCTTTTGCCCGCCGACCAGCGCAGTTTGCAGAGTCATGCAATCGCCAAGCGGCTGCGTCCGCTGATGGATGCCATTGGCAACCAGTACGGCGCGCGCATTCAGGTTAGTGAGGTTCCGCCCGGCCCGCCGGTGATTCAGACGTTGGTCGCAGAGGTCTACGGCCCCGATCTCGTTGGTCAGACGCAGATCGCACAACAGATCAAGTCAATCTTTCAGAGCACTGCGGGCGTCGTGGACACCGACTGGTACGTCGAAGACGCGCAGCCAAGGTTGGTGATGCGTGTCGATGAGGCGAAGGCCGCGCAGCATGGCATCGCAGTGGCCGATGTCGCTCACGCACTCTCGCTTGCTCTGTCGGGAGAAGCGGTCGGACTTATTCACGATCAAAGCTCGCGCGAACCAGTGCCTGCAACCGTCGAGTTCGACCGTGCGGATCGCTCCTCCGAGCAAGCGCTTGATGCAATTCGACTTCCCGGAGCTGATGGCGCAATGGTCTCTCTACGAGAGCTGTTGATCGTCGAACACACAACCATCGAACCCAGCATCTATCACAAGAATCTGCGCCGCGTGGTCTACGTCACAGGCGATCTTGCCGGTGCTGAGGAAAGCCCGGTCTACGCTATTGCGAAGATGAACAAGGCACTCGACCGGATAACCCTTCCCGATGGCTACAAGCTGGCGCGCTATAACTCCATGCAGCCGGATTCGACCGATCATTACTCGATGAAGTGGGACGGCGAATGGCATATCACCATCGAGGTCTTCCGCGATCTCGGGCTCGCCTTCGTCGCCGTATTGATTCTCATCTACGTCATTGTGGTGGGATGGTTCCGCTCCTTCGTTGTGCCGTTGGTCATCATGGCTCCGATCCCGTTGACGTTGGTCGGCATCCTACCCGCACACGCGATGCTCGGTGCATTCTTTACCGCGACCTCGATGATTGGATTCATTGCGGGAGCAGGAATCATTGTGCGCAACTCCATCATCCTGGTCGATTTTATTGAGTTGCGTCGTCGTCAAGGGATGCCGCTCGACGAGGCCGTCATCGACGCCGGAGCCGTGCGCTTCCGTCCCATGCTGCTCACCGCCGCTGCAGTTGTCGTCGGCGCAAGCGTCATCCTTTCTGATCCGATTTTTCAGGGCCTCGCCCTATCGCTGATCGCCGGCGAAGTAGCCTCAACATTTCTTTCGCGTCTCGCCGTTCCCGTGCTCTACTACATGGCACACGCGCGTCAGCACTCTGAAAATGTATCTCAACCTAACACCGAACAAGGAGAGATTCTATGAATGTCGAACGCGCACTACGCCTGACGGCAGGCACAGTCGTCCTGTTATCGCTCGCCCTCGCGCATTATCTTTCGCCAAACTGGCTGTGGATGATCGCCTTCGTTGGCGTCAACCTGCTGCAATCGGCTTTTACCAACTGGTGCCCCGCGATGTCCATCTTCCGCACATTTGGGATGAAGGATGCTAGCTGCTGTTCAGATAGTTCAATCTGTTGTTCTGGAAAGTGAGGCCATAATGAACGAGAGACGATTCAACGCCGCTGGCGCACAGCGGCTAGACGATCCTGCACGCAAGCTGTGGCTTCCTCCAACAGAAGTGCTCGAAGCCATGTGCCTCCATCCCGGCGAAATCATCGCCGATGTAGGTGCGGGAACGGGATACTTCTCCCTGCCATTGGCTCAAGCAGTTGGCACGAACGGCAAGGTGTACGCGGTGGATGCTCAGGATGAGATGCTCTCGCTGCTACGGCAGAAGCTGGATGATGCCACTCTATCCAACGTTGAACTGATTCATGCGGAGGCCGACAACACAGGCCTCTCGGCATCCAGTTGTGACTGTTTCTTCGTCGCAAACGTCTGGCATGAGTTCGATGACCATGCTGCTGTCCTGCTAGAAGCTAGCCGTGTTCTCAAGCCCGGCGGGCGAATCGCAATTCTCGATTGGCGAACCGATGTTGAGCCTGAAGCAGGCCCACCTCTGGGACACCGCCTGGACTCATCCCATGCTACTGACGCTCTACATTCCGCTGGATTTCAGCGGGGATCAACTGCCAATGTAGGCATCTACTCTTGGCTGGTTCAAGGAGAAAGAAAGCGATGACTGTACGGAAAGCAGCAACCCGGTCGAGCGCCTTTCGCCGAAGTCACGGCGAACGGCTCAAGGATGAGGTCTATCGCCAGATGTTTCGCCTGGAGGCAAGCCGTCCCGGATCTGAATTGGATCTCGCAATTGTCTTGCTGCGCGCGTGGATCACGTTAGACTCAGTGCCTGAAGTCTCCGAATCGCGTGAGTGGCTCAAGAAGATATGTCCGATTTGCCTTCTCATGATTGAAGCCAGACAACAAGCGAGCGATACGGAGCAACCGTGTATTCAATAATATGTGACGTGTAACTATTGCGCTGCAAGTTGCTTGAATCATTGATGGACGCCTTCGTCGTATAGGGCGAAATAATATACTTTCCTTGATTGTGAGAAACTCCATCGATGCGACCAGAACTGATTCAAGCCTCCGACCTGCTGCGCCGCAATACTTCTGAAGCCGTTGAAGAGGCGATTGGGCTGCTACAGCGCACAGTCTACTCATTCAGCATGAAGGTCTGCGGACATCCAGAAGACGCCGAAGACACCATGCAGGAGGTTCTCTATCGTTCGCTCTCGCACTTGGCGAAGATTCAGGATCCGCAGGCTCTCGCGGTCTGGCTCTACACTGTTACGCGCAACCGCTGCTGGCGAATGCGCCGCAAGGGAGCATCTGCACCTAAACACATCCTCTCGCTCGATGAGTTGATGCCCGATGAATCCGAGCTTGGCCTCATGCTGCAAGATGCCGCTGATGGCCCCGATACCAATCTGCTCAACGCCGAGCAGAACTCACTGCTGCATCAGGCAATCCTGCGCATTCCCGCGCCTCTGCGCATCGTTCTCGTGCTCTATGACATGGAAGAGTTGACCACCGAGCAGGTCGCTCAGGTTCTCGGACTGCAAACAGGAACCGTCCGAGTGCGCCTGCATCGCGCGCGCCTCGCTATACGCAAAGAGATGAGCAAAACGCTGGACGCCGCGCCCGTGCAGCCGAATAACAGTAAACCTGCGATAAACTCTCCTCATACGAAGTCGAAGCGCAGCCGTGCCAATCACGAACAGCGCCCACCCGAGTGCCGTGAATTATTCGCCAACCTCTCCGAGTATTTAGACGGCCGCATCGAGCCGTTATCCTGCGAGCAGATGCGTGCTCACATCGAAGCCTGCCCCGCCTGCGTCGTCTTTCTGCGCGACCTGCGCGGAGCCATCGACCGCTGCCGCGCGTTGGATGTCCCCTGCGACCCGGCCGTTGCACCTCGCCTGCGCTCCATCCTAACCCAGGAATACCTGCGCCTGATCGGAATTCCCAGCGCCGAAAAAGTCTCCACCGTCCTGTAACGAATTGTCGTCGTCCTGTCTTTGTAGAAATAGAAAGCGAGTTCATATGGAAGTCACAATCAAGCATCTCGATCAGGTAAAGTTCTCCATCCAGTCGCGTTCACACACCATCCTCTGTGACCAGCCCGCCGACAATGGCGGCGAAGACTCCGGCATGACGCCGCCCGAGCTACTGCTCGCGTCGTTAGGTTCATGCGCCGCATTCTATGCCGCCCAGTACCTGAAGTCGCGCAAACTCGCCGAGACTGGCGTCGAGGTCTCCGTCACCGCCGACAAGCTCCTGCAACCAGCGCGCCTCGGAAACTTTCTCATTCACGTCACCTGTCCAGTCGCGCTCACCGCAGACCAGACCAACGGCCTTATACGCTCAGTGCATCACTGCCTGATCCACAACACCTTGCTCTCGCCGCCTCAGATCAAGATTGAGCTGGCAATACGTTAGGACGGGTACATGGCGAGTCTCGATAACTTCCGTCTGATTGTCTTCCGTGCGGTTGCCGAACAGCATAGCTTTCGCAAAGCTGCCGAAGAACTGTATCTAACGCAGCCTGCTGTAAGCCTACAGGTCAAGGCGCTTGAAGATGAGATCGGCGTACAGCTCTTTGATCGCAGCGGCACACAGATCGCATTGACCGAAGCTGGCAGAATTCTTCTGCATTATTCACAACAAGCCAGCGCAATTCTGGTTACGGCGCAACAGGAGATTGCCGCGCTCAGCGGAAATCACGTCGGGCAACTGGCTCTTGGCGCATCGACCACCATTGCCCAGTATGTACTTCCCCGTCTGCTGGGCGAATTCGCTAGAGCCTATCCGCGCGTTCATCTCACCATGATTAGCGGCAACACAGAACAAATTGTTGAAGCGGTGGAGGCGCAGAAGATCGCACTGGGATTGATCGAGGGTCCGGCACGCAGCCGAGACGTCAAGACAGAGCCATTTCTGCAAGACGAGCTGGTCTTGATCGTTTCCTCCGCACACGAATGGGCCGAACTAAAATCAATTTCTTGTAGTGAAATTGCCAATGCCCCACTGCTCATGCGAGAACGTGGCAGCGGAACGCGTCGCGTCGTGGAGATGGCATTAGCCAGCC
>CAZPZL010000062.1:0-10353 GCA_964590925.1 uncultured Granulicella sp. | reverse complement strand
GCCCGCGCCCTTCTGCGTTCTCGACGAGGTCGACGCGCCGCTCGACGAGGCCAACGTCGGCCGCTTCGCCCACATGATTACGGAGATGGCCACCGCCACCCAGTTCGTCGTCATCACCCACTCCAAGCGCACCATGCAGATGGCCGATGTCATCTACGGTGTCACCATGCAGGAGCCGGGAGTCTCGAAGATCGTCAGCGTCAATCTGGGTCGTCGCGAGGCCACTCGGCGCGCTGTCGCATAGAAGCAACCAACACTTGCGCACGCCGGAGAGGCTTCAAGGCAGCCCTCCGGCGTTTTTTTGTGTCCGAGAATTGTGCGTGGGCATCGATGTATTCGCAAATCTTCGATTGAGCGATAGACTATTTGCAGAATCGAGGGAGGCAATCGTGACGCATAAGGTCGTGGCCGTCGTCGGTAGCTATCGCAGGGGAGGCATCACGGACAGTGCCGTGCTGGCGATTCTTGGAGCCGCGCGCGAGCGGGGCGCAGAGACTCGTGTACTGTATCTAGCAGACGAGCAATTGAACTTCTGCACTAACTGTCGCCGGTGTACGCAGGAGCCTGGGCCGGTGCGCGGCGTCTGCGCGCAGTCGGACGCCTTGCACCCAATCCTCGCGCAGATTGACAGCTCCGATGTTCTTATTCTTGGCTCTCCGGTCAACTATTGGAACGTCACGGCAGTCTTTCGCAAATTTATGGAACGGCTGATCTGCTGCACCTACTGGCCCTGGGGTGGAGCCGCTCCGATGCCGCGCAACAAGCACCAGCCGCGCAAGGCCGTATTGGTTGCGTCGGCGTCGATGCCGGGTTTCTGCATTCCGCTGCTCACTGGAGCAGCGCGCGCCCTGCGCATCACTGCGAAGTCGCTGGGAGCCAAGCCCGCAGCCAGCCTGTGGATCGGACTTACAGGCAAACACCCCGGCGAAAAGCTCTCCCCGCGCACCCTCGCTCGTGCTCGACGCATCGGCCTCAGCCTCGCCTGATTCGTTTATCGCAATAAAGGAGGTTCGGTCGCATCGGTCTTCGGATTATAGGCGCAGAAGGGATCGCTCTCGAGCGGGTCGCCGGTGTAGGCGAAGGCCCGTGCACGCGATCCTCCGCAGAGCGTGCGGTACTCGCAGACGCCGCAGCGGCCTTTGAAGTGACTGGGCGTGTGCAACTCACGAAAGACGGGCGAGTCGCGATAAATGTCTGTCAACTTATCTGTGCGTACGTTGCCTGCGACCAGCGGTAGAAATCCTGCGGGGCAGACGTCGCCAGTATTTGAGACAAAGATAATTCCGTTGCCGTCGCGAATCTCGAAGCCGCGCGAGACGGGTGCTTGCGCGATCTGTTGTCCGGTCCAACCCTTGGCGCGCATCTGCTCCAGCGCAATGCGGCGATAGGACGGCGCTTCGGTGGTGGCGACGACGAAGGGCGAGTCGATGCTGAGGTTGAAGGCCCAGCGCATCAGCTCCTCGCCTCGCTGTGGCGTGACGGGCTGTAGCAGCTTGCCGCGACCCACAGCGATCAGATAGAACATGCTCCAGCGCATGACGGGAAAGCTGTGCAGCAGCTCGTAGATTGCGGGTAGGTCGGCCTCAGTTTCTTGCGCGACGAGGGTGTTGATCTGGATGGGAATACCGAGCTTGCCAGCGTTTTCGGCGGCGCGCATCGTCCAATCGAAGCAGCCCTCCACGCCGCGCACGGCCTCGTGGCTTGTCGCGGTTGCGCCGTCAAGGCTAAGGCCAAGGCTTTCGACCCCCTGCGCCTGTAGCTTGGCCATTACTTCGTAAGTCAGATCGGCGGTAGCGCTAGGCGTGATCGAAACCGCGATGCCAAGACGGCGCGCTTCGTCGATCAGCTCGTACAGGTCAGCGCGCTTGAGCGGATCGCCGCCGGTCAGTACCAGATGCGGTGGACGATCAAAGGTGGCAAATTGGTGTAGAAGATTCATGCCCTCGGCGTGGGTCAACTCATTGGGATCGGGGGTTGCGATGGCCTCGGCGCGGCAGTGGCGACAGGCTAAGCCACAGGCCTGCGTCGTCTCCCAGTAGGCCAGCATGGGGTTGCGTCCATAGTCGTGCGCACCGCGATGCGCGTGGCCATGTGAGTGCGCTGAGGGCTTGGTCGCTACTGTGCCGCTGGAAGACATGAGGGATTCTCCTAGGATTTGATGTACATCGCGATTGATTCGCTCTGGCAACTTTCGTCGCTGGAGTGACGCGCGGCAATCGCCTGAGCCGCCTTCGTACCGCTCTGAATGCAGTCGGGAATTCCTGCTCCGCGATAAGCCGCTCCGACGACGTGAAGCCCAGGCAGGCGCGTCAGTGTTTGCTCGATTGCAATTAGACGCTGCTCATGGCCGCAGTCGTACTGCGGATTAGCCTTGTGCCAACGATAAGCCTTCACCAACACCGGTGTCGCCGTGATGCCGAGGATGATGCACAGCTCCTCGCGTGCGATGCGCACCAACTCGTCTTCGTGCTGCTCTGCGAGCGCCTCCGACTGCGCGCCGCCGAGGAAGACGCGCAGCAGAACGCTGTCCTCCGGCGCGCGGTGGTTGAACTTTGCCGATGACCACGAGCATGCGGTGATCTTACGTCCTTCACTGTGGGGTACGATGAAACCCGCGCCAATCAAAGGGTGCGCAACATCACTACGTTTATAGCCGAGCGAAACGGTCGCGGTCGAGACGTAGCGGATCGCGCTCAGTTGATCGGCCAGCCCTGCATCGATCGGACGCAGCAGACCAGCCGCGACGTACGAGGGAGTTGCAATGACCACGTCGTCTGCGAGCAGGGAAGTACCGTCGCTCAGCTCGACTCGGTATAGCTCGCCCTCGCGGCGCACCGCGCTGACGCCGCAGTTCGCACGCAGAGACTCTGGCGGCAGACGCGCCACCAGCGCGTCGGATAGCTGCTGTAGACCGCCGCGCAGAGTCATGAACATCGAAGGACGCTTTGCTCCGGGTATTTGTCCCGCTACAGGCTTAGCTCGCTTCATCATTCCCAGCGTCAGGCTTCGGTGCTTCCGCTCCATTTCGATGAACATGGGAAAGGTGCTGCGCAGGCTGAGACGCTCGGGGTCCGCCGCGTGGATGCCGCCCATCAGCGGGCCGGCAATCTTGTTGAGCAGCTCGTTGCCGAGACGCCGACGCACGAATCCGGCCAAGCTCTCATCCTCATTGCCGTGCTTGCGGGGGATAAAAATCTCCAGACCCATGCGTAGCTTTCCCGGCCAAGAGATCAGCCGCGAGCGCAGGAAGGGAAGGATCATGGTCGGCGCCATCAACATCATGCCCTCAGGCATGGCCTGGAGCTGGCCGCTACTGTAGATGTAAGTCTTGGCCGCCTCGCCGCTATTTGAGCCAACGAGCTGATCCTCCAGCCCGAGCTTGCGGCATAGCTCCAGCCCGCCCGCCTTTTGCGTGATGAAGGAGTCCGGCCCTCCCTCGACGGTGAAGCCCTGCTCCTGCGCCGTGACGATCTTGCCGCCCCAGCGAGGGGCGCTTTCGATGAGCACAAACTCGCAGCCGCGCTCATGCAAGGCATACGCTGTCGCCAGTCCTGCGATGCCACCGCCGATAATCACCGTTCTACTCATCACGCATCTCGTCTCGAATCAAACCCGTCATTCGCAAAACACCCCCATTAATCATCTCGCAAAGGTCCTATCTGTGCGCTATCTTTGTGTCATGGAAGAACTCCCCGACGAAATCACGACTGAACTTTCACCACGGTTAGCTGAGGCGACTGAAAAGGAATTATCTCGTTCTCTAGAGAGACTTTACATAAGTACTAATGCGCGGTCTGGATTTCATGAAAAACTAGTAGTCATTACCGCTGGATCATTGACGATCACAGCCACGATGGCTACAAACGTTTATATAAAATCTCTTGCTGAAAAACTTTTGAATCAACGACTATTGGAAGCATTAGCAATTTCATCCTTTTTATTTTTCTTGTCGCTCATTGCTTCAGTTATTCACAATTTAGCTGAAACCAAAGCTCTTCACTTTGAATACTTGGCTTCTGAAAAAAAGATGTGGCACAGACTCGCTCAAGCGGGGGTGAAAGAATTAAATGTAAAAGACTTGGATAAGGAATCGAAAAAGTGTTTCATGGATTTTCTGCACTCTATTGACGATCCTTTAGGTGCAGCAGAAGCTGGCTATATCCAGAAAGCTACAAGATACAGAACATTCGAATATTGGATCAGCCTTTTGGCTGTAATCTCTTTCATCTTAGGCTATTTGCCAGTTATCGGATTTGTTTTCTATTTGGCTCGCATTTGATGCTTGAGCTGAATGCCTATTCATAACGTAGGGCCTCGGCGGGAAGGACTTTGGCGGCGCTGCTGCTGGGGTAGAGTGTGGCGAGGAGGCTAACGCCGAGCGAGACGGTGGCGACAATCACTGCGTCAACAAGGCGCGGGGCGAAGGGGAGGTAGTCGATCGAGTAGACCGAGGCGTCCAAGTGGATGAAGCGATAGTGCCCGCCCAGCCAGCTTAGGCCGTAGCCGAGGACGAGGCCTAGCGCCGTGCCGAGCACGGAGATCAGCAGACCTTGCAGCAGGAAGATGCGGCGGACTTGATCGATGCGTACGCCGAAGCTCATCAGCACGGCGATGTCGCGCGTCTTCTCCATCACCATCATGGTTAGCGCGATGAGGATGTTGAGCGCCGCGACGCAGACGATCAGAGCAAGGATGATGAAGGTGACAATCTGCTCCAACCGCAGCGAGCGAAAGAGTTCGCGGTTCTGCTCCATCCAGTTGGTGGCCTGGTAGCCGGAGCCAGCGGCGGATTCGATATCGCGGCCAATGGCGTCGGCGCGGTACATATCATCGACCTTGAAGCTGATGGTAGAGATCAGGTCCGGCTCAGAGAAGAGGCGCTGTGCGTCGGTGAGGCGCAGAAAAGCGTAGCTGGAATCGTACTGGTAGAAGCCCGAGTTGAAGATTCCCGTGACCGCGTATCGCTGGTAGCGCGGCACCAGTCCGAGCGGCGTTAGATCGCCCTGCGGACTGGTGACGAGGACCGTGTCGCCCACCTCTGCGCCGATGGTCGTTGCAAGGTCTTGGCCGATGACTATCGGCGGAATGGGCTGAATCGCCGATGAATCGGAGGGGTTATCTATTGCAGTGTCGCCGCGATGGGTGGGAGCAATTCCACTCGTCTGCGATTGAACTGGATCGAGCGCCGCCGCACTGCCTTGCTTCACGCTCTGCAGTATGTCAGAGATGGAATTTTGGTTCTGCGGAACGATGCCCTCAACGAGTGCACCACCGCTCTTGGCTCCACGCGAGATTAGCACTTCCTCGTACAGACCGGGAGCAGCCGCCGTCACATGCGGCAGCGCTCGCAGGCGAGCCAGCAGAGGTCGCCAGTCGCGAATGCCGTCGCCGGAGACGCGCATCAGCATTACGTGCGCGGTGGAGCCGACCAGCCGTTCCTGTAGGTCGCGCCGCATTCCGTTGGTGATGGCCAGCGCGATAATCAGCGAGGCTACGCCCGCTGCCACGCCGACGACCGAGATCGCCGTGATGACGCCTACCACGGCCTGTCGTCGCTTGGCCCGCAGATACCGCGCCGCAATGAAGAGTTCAAATCGCATCTCTACTAGCGTACTATCATGGCCTGCGCCGTACTATCATGGCTGCATGGGAACAGCTCGATTGCTCATCACCGCAATTGTATTTGGTCTCATTTCTTTTGCGACTGCACAACAGAAACAGTCCGTACAGCAGCCCGCGTCCACGCAGGCAGCTTCGAACAGACGACCGTTTATCCCGGAATAGACTGGGCGCAGATGACACCCGACGCTGCGGGCTGGGACGTCAAGCGCATGGACGAGGCTACGGCCTGGCCGTATCGATATATAGATAGCATCTGCTGATGTTGTATTGCTATTGCTTTACCATTCTCTGGCATGGGCCAACGGTCCGTTCAATATTTAGCCTAGGGCGAAGCCCTAGGTTGCGTCTGGAATGTCCTAGTTCGCCAGTACGGCGCGGTAGCGTACCATATTCTTCTTGACTTTGAGGACGGCTTCGTTGGCTTTGGCCATAGGAAAGCGCTCGGTAAGGGCTTTGACTCCGTGGCGAGCGGCGACGTCCAGCATCTCGTGTAGATCGTGTGGGCTACCGGTGGGGCTGCCTGCCAGTGCTCTCTGGCCGCCGATCAGCGAGAATGCCTGCACGGTGATTGGCGAGGGAGGAACGCCGACGATACAAAGAGTTCCCTTGGGGCGCAGGCTGTTGATCATCGACTGCCAGTCCTGGTCCGCGCTGACCGTCGATAGTAGAAAGTCGAACGAGCCAGCCAGCTTCTTCAGTGCGCCGTTGTCGCGGGTGTTGACGAAGTGGTGTGCGCCTAGTTTGCGGGCCTCCTCCTCCTTGTCGACTGAGGTGGAAAAGGCGGTGACTTCGGCTCCGAAAGCGTGGGCGAATTGCAGGCCCAGATGACCCAGTCCGCCGATACCGATGATGCCTACGCGTGAGGAGGGCCGCACACCGTGGTTACGCAGTGGCGCATAGACTGTGATCCCTGCGCACAGCAGTGGAGCTACGTTCTCACTCTCCAGCGCAACGGGCACTGCGATGGCGAAGCGCGAGTTGACGCGGATCGAGTCAGCATAACCGCCGTTGCGACCAACACAGGTTGGCTGCGACTGGGTACAGAGATGTTCGTCACCCTGACGGCACCACTCGCAGATACCGCAGCTGTCGGCCTGCCAGCCGATGCCGACGCGCTCGCCCACTTTGTGGTCCAGCACATCGGAGCCCACCGCCGAGATGGTGCCGACGATCTCATGGCCGGGGATAAAGGGAAATTTGCTGAAGCCCCAGTCGTTGTCAATCAGGTGAATGTCGGAGTGACAGATCCCGCAGTGGGAGATCTTCACCTCGACCTCGTGCGGATTCAACTCTCCGGGCTCGTATTTGTAGGCCACTAGCTGTGCGCCCGCAGCGTGAACCGCCAGTCCATGAATCTCATTTGCGGCAAGGGAAGACTTGTTATCGTTCGGCATGGTTGTCACTCGTGCTCCTGCGTCTTCTATGATGCTACATCAGTGCGGCTGCATTTTTTCCTCATTCGACTTCGCGAAGCAATCGCAACCCGTTGTTGCGGGCCGCGAAGCCTTGATTTCAATAGGCTCTGAATTTTCAATAGTTCCGCAATCTGTTCCATGCAAATAATTTCCGTAGGGCGGCTTGCGTGGACTGTATGCGCGTTTGGCGCGGGCTGTATCGCGGGCTGTATGCTATAGATTCCAGTCAAACATAACAATGGAAGATTGAGGGAGGGTCATGCAGAGCACTCCGATTGCCAGCGACGATTTGCGCGAGCAGTACCAGCGGCAGATGCTGACGACGCGCGGTGCCTTCGCCGCCGGAGCGACCGGCGCGGCGACCATTGGCGCGCGTGCTGCGGCTATCGATGAGCTGTTCACCGGGATATGGAAGCGGGCAGCCGCAGAGACGCCGGTGCTGGGGCAGGGTGTCGCCGTGCTGGCCGTTGGTGGATACGGGAGACGAGAACTGTTTCCTCACTCCGACGTGGACCTGCTCTACCTGATCGACCCCAAGGTTGACGAGCGGGAGATCAAGCAGCCGATCCGGCGCATCAATCAGGCTCTGTGGGACTGCGCAGTTCAACTGTCGCCAGCCACACGCAAGCGCAACGAGGCCGAGCGATTCGACCCAGAGAATGCAGAGTTTACCCTCTCGCTGCTGGACCGGCGGCTGGTGGTGGGCGATGAAGCCGTATACCAGCGCTTCGACTTGATCGGCCTGTCCAAAATGTTGCAGCGCGAGCACAAAACGCTGGCTGCGTCCTTGGTGGCGCTGACTCGAGAGCGACATGCAAAGTACGGCGATACGCCCTTCCATCTGGAGCCGAGCATCAAGGACTGTCCCGGCGGGCTGAGGGACGTTCACGTCTGCGCATGGCTGAATGTGCTGGAAAATGCAGGGTGTAAGTCCGATGTAAATCGAGAGCCTGCTTTGGGTGAGAGCGAGGAGCTCGTACAGGCGCAGGAGTTTCTCTTTGTGGTGCGATGCTTTTTGCACTATCGCCACCAACGCGACGACAATACGCTGGACTGGAATACTCAGGATGCGGCTGCAGCGATGGGTCTCGGCATGGGGCCGCAACGAATGCAGTGGGCCGAGACGGGAGAGAGCGAGGGAGTTGACGCGGCCTATTGGATGCAGCTCTACTTTCGCCACGCGCGCAACGTCGAGCGGAGGCTGGCGCGAGCCTTGGACATCGTGCCGGAGAAGCCGCGTGCCGTGCGCTGGACTGCCGCAGCAAAGGCCGCTTTCGCACGCGGACGTCGCGCAGCCGAGCCTGTCACGGTGGGGTATCGAATTCTGAATGGACATGCAGCGCTGGACGCCAGCTCAGAGACGGGCGATCCGGCTGAAGATCCAGACGTCGTACTGCAACTCTTTGCCGCGACCTCGCGCACTGGGTGCGGACTGGAGAGAGTCAGCGAAGAGCGCATTGCGCAGGCTTTGCCGCTGTTGTCGGCGCACCTCGAAGAGGGGCCCGCGCTGTGGCGTCACCTGCGCGAGATTCTGCTGGGAGCAAACGCCGGCGGTACGTTACGCACTATGCACGCGTTGGGCCTTCTGGAACTGCTCATCCCGGAGTTTCACGCCATTGACGCGCTGGTGATTCGCGACGCCTATCATCGCTACACGGTAGACGAGCACACTCTGGTCGTCATCGACACACTACACGCGCTCGAACAGGAGCAGGGTGGAACGATGGCCGGCTGGGCGCGACGATTCGGCGGCATTCTGCGCGACGTGCAGCATCCCGAGCTGCTCTATCTTGTAGCGCTGATGCATGACACCGGAAAGGGCCGCAATACCGGAGACCACGCCATCGAAAGCGCGCGCATGACGGAGAACCTGCTAGGTCGCCTGGTACTGGATGCCTACGAGTGCGAGCTGGTCCTCGGCCTGATTCGCAATCATCTGGAGATGTCGGCGGCACTCCGGCGCGACATCTTCGATCTGGAAACGGTGCGAGCCTTTGCCGCCAAGGTGCAGACTCCCGAGACCTTGCGCATGCTGACCCTGTTTACATACGCTGATATCCACGCCGTCCACCCCGACTCGCTGACACCGTGGAAGGCGGAGAATCTTTGGCGGCTCTATCTGGCAACGGCCAGCTATTTGGATCGCAGCGTGGACGACGAACGCGTCGGCGCACGCGTCGGCCGGGATCTGGTTGATCGTGTGACCTCACTGCTGCCCAATGGGCGCACCGAGGTTGAGGCCTTCCTCGCAGGATTCCCCGAGCGATACCTGCGCACACGCACTCCCGAGCAGGTGCGTATGCACTTCGATATGTCCCAGAACATAGCCGCAGACCCGGTGCAGATCGAATTTCGTTACTCCGCCGGAATCAGCGAAATCACTCTGCTGGCCCGCGACCGTCCGCTTCTCTTCGCAGACATGGCAGGCGTGCTGGCCGCATGGGGGATGAACATCGTCACCGCAGACGCCTTCAGTAACCTGCAGGGCGTTGTGGTTGATACCTTCCGCTTCATAGACACCTTTCACACCCTGGAGATGAACGCCTCCGAGCACGCAACGTTTGTCGCTAGCATCCGCGACGTGATGGCGGGCAAGCTCTTGGTGGAGACGCTACTGATCGGACGCCGTCGCGGGCGACGCAAGACGCCCAAGGTTGTGGTGGAGGCGCGCGTTGATTTCGACGACGAGGTCTCTTCCTACAGCACGCTGCTACAGGTGGTGGCGCAGGACGTTCCCGGCTTGCTGCGCGCCATCAGCCTCGCGCTCGCCCGACGCGGATGCAACATCGAGGTGGCGCTGGTCGACACCGAGGGCGAGACCGCCATCGACGTCTTCTACATCACGCGTGACGCAGCCAAACTGGACGCAAGCGAGCAGAAGGATCTGAAGCGAGATCTACTGGCGGCCATGTCTGCCAACGCCGGATCCTCACCTGCCACAGGCAAGTAATGGCTCATCGCCGCTGCTCTAGCTGGCGATGGACTGGTGGTCGTTGACGGAGTTGGCGTCCAACATGCGGTAGAGAGTGGACCGGCTGATGCCCAGCAACTCGGCAGCACGCAGTTTGTTTCCTCCGCAGCGAGTCAGCACGTCGAGAACGTGGTTGTGGATGACATCCTGTAGCCGCTCGATCTTGATAGGCGCTGGAGCGGAGGGTGGAGCTTCGACTAAAGAGAGCAGGTGGCGCGGTTCGATGATGGCTCCCTCGGCAAGCGACGCTGCCTGACTGACGACGCGCTCCAACTCGTGCAGATTGTTCGGCCACATCTGTCCCTGTAGCTGCGCCAGTGTGGCTTCGGCCAACAGCTTTGGACT
>CAZPZL010000061.1:0-10469 GCA_964590925.1 uncultured Granulicella sp. | reverse complement strand
TAACGAAGTTTCATCGCGTCAACCGAAACACCTTTCCGTTACTTGAAGGAAACAGGATTTCGTCCCAATCAGAGGAAAAAACAACCTCTACAAAGCCCGGCTATCCTCGCTGTATAAAGTCCGGCTATCCTCGCCCAGAAAAGATCGGCCCTGACAGCCTTTGCTTCCTGAACCCCTCTGACTTATTGCGTGAGCAAGCCGAGCTCGCCGAGACTCCTCTCCAGCTTCTGCCGCGTTGAAGCCGTCACCGGAATCATCGGCAACCGCAGGTGATCCGCGCCGTGTCCCAGTAACGCCAGCACAGCCTTGATCGGCGCAGGGCTCGGTTCGGAGAAGTTCGCCTGCATCAGGCGAAAGAACTTAGCATTGATGGTGCGCGCCATCGCCCAGTCGTTGACCAGTGCGGCTTGCACCATTTGCGCCATCTGCGCGGGAATCGCGTTTGACGCCACCGAGACCACGCCCACTCCGCCCAGTGCAATCACGGGCAGAGTCAGTGCGTCGTCGCCGGAGAATACTTTGAATCCCGCAGGTGCACCGTTGACGATCTCGGCGATCTGAGCCAGATTCCCGCTCGATTCCTTGACCCCGACGACGTTGGCCAACTCGGCCAGCCGCAGCAGTGTCGTCGTCTCCAGATTCGTGCCTGTGCGCGATGGAATGTTGTAGATCAGCACTGGCAGCGCCGACGCCTCAATCACCGCGCGAAAGTGCTGAAACTGCCCCTCTTGACCGGGTCGGTTGTAGTAGGGATTGGCCGTCAGCAGTCCGTTCAACCCCGGCATCTTCGACAGCCTCTTCGCCCGATCCACAGCTATGCTGGTCGCGTTGTGCGTACATCCCGCAAAGACCGGAACGCGTCCCGCAGCCGTCTCCACCACCACCTCGACGACGTGTTCGTTCTCCGCCTCCGACATCGTCGATGCCTCACCCGTCGTCCCACAGGCGACCAGAAAGTTGACGTCAGATTCGATCTGCCAGTTCACCAGACGGACCAGCGCTGGCTCGTCGACCGCGCCGTCTGCTGCAAAGGGTGTTACCAGTGCCGTGCCACAACCAGAGAGTTCCATCGTGACTGTAAGTTTACATCGTTCGCGCGATGATGTCCGCCGTTCATTGTTCGAAATTGCACTGACCTACTGCGACTCCATCCAACTGAGCGTCTTTGCTGCTAACCGGTCGAAGGCCGCAACAGCCAGACGAAGATGCTCCTCGCGCGTGTCCTCGATCTTGTTGTGGCTAATCCCGCCGACCGACTGCACGAAGATCATTGCCGTGGGTATGCCAGCCCGCGCCACCTCTGCTGCGTCGTGCAGCGGTCCAGATGGCAGGCTATGCGCAGGCGCGCCGACGGTCTCCTCAATCGCCTCGCGGCACAGCGCAATCAGTTCCCCGTGGAAAGGCACCGGCTCGATGCTCAGGATCCGAGACCACTCGACCGTACATCGTTCCTCGCTCGCGAAGCGCTGGCTTGCCTCCTTAGCCTCGCGCAACATTGTGGCGAGAATCGGCGCATCGAGATCGCGTTGATCGAGGGTTGCCTCGGCGCGTCCCACCACCGCCGTAACGATCCCCGGAAACGTCTTCAAGCTGCCCATCGTACACACGGCGTCGGCGTGGCGTAGTGCGATGGGGTGCGTCTCCAACGCCAGTCGAGCCGCTGCGGCCAGTGCGTCTTGTCGCTCTGCCATCGGCGTCGAGCCGGAGTGTGCTGTCTGTCCATGAAACGTAATCGTGTGCCGTTCGACACCCTTGGTCCCCAGTACCGCGCCCAGCGGCACTCCCAGCCGCTCCAGCACTGGCCCCTGCTCTATGTGCAGTTCCAGATACGCAGCGATATTATCGCGCTCGCGTGCCGCCTCGCCAATTCGGTCGATCTCGATCCCGCACTCGGCCAGCGCGTGCTCCATTGTGACGCCGTCACCGTCCGTGCGTGCTCGATCTGCGGTAATCGTCTGCGTCCCCGCGAAGGCCGACGAGCCAAACAGGCTGCGGCCAAATCGCGCTCCCTCCTCGTCCGCCCAGTCAACAACTCGCACCGTAAATGGCGGTCGCCCGTTGCTGTCGCGCGCAATGCCGCTCAGAACCTCCAGCGCCGTCACCACGCCCAGCGCCCCGTCCAGCCAGCCGCCGTTAGGCACCGAATCGATGTGGCTGCCCAGCACCAGCACCCTCGACGAAGCGCCCGCCAGCGTCACCCACACGTTGCCCGCCGCGTCGCTATGACGTGTTACCGGCAGCCCGTCCAATTTGCTCGCGAACCACTCCCGCGCGCGCTTCCACGTCGGAGTAAAGGCGACGCGCTGCGCCCCCTCGCCGTCGCTGGTCAGTTCTGCAAGTTCGCGCAGATTGGCAATTACTCGACTGCTATCGGCTGGCATGGAAGTCTCCTCGAAATACATTCAGTCGAGGAAAAGAATATCAGCCGTGCTCTATTGCAGAGCCGCCGTGGTGGCGGCGTCGGGCTTATTGGCCCAATCGCGGACCTGATCGAAGCGTGTGCGTTTATTCCAGATCCCCTTTGTCCATCGCTCCCCGATTCGCAAAAATGCTTCTCTTGCAACCGAGCGATCTTGAAAGCGCCATGCCATAAAGGCAAGCTCATTTGTGTCGGAGTTGGAGGTCTTGTACAGCGCATCTTTTGCCCGATAGCCGCTCTGTACGCGAACCCAGTCGAACTTGGCGCCATCCCGTCCACTCTTAGCCTGTAGGGCGACCGTGGCGATCTCGTAGTAGACGTAGTCGCCCTTTTGCCCACCGATGGCGTCGGCGCTCTGCTTGGCAAACGCGGCGTCGTCCCCATCCTCTCCGTCCCATTTGGGCAACAAGTATTGAGCGTAGGACTTGTAGAAGGAGATATAGTCAGGCTCGAACTTAATGGCTTGCGCGAAGAGTGCAGCGGTGCGCTCTTTCTCCCAGTCCTGAGCAAGTGCGACGGTCTGCATCCGGGAGAACCACTCCGGGCACATGGGCTTCATATTGGCGGAGTCATCCAAAACTTTTTTCGCCTCCGCAATTCGCTCGTTAAACAACCGCCACCCTTCATCCGTCACCTTGTCGGCGTAGCCGTTTCCGCGCGCCTCCCACGCATAGGCGATGTAGGCCTTAGCCAGAGCCGCATGCGCCGTAATCGACAGTGGACGAGCGGCAACCCACGCTTTCAGACGAACAACCTGCTTTTCCTTAGTCGAATCCTTCGGCGTCTCCAACCCTTGCGTGACAGCCGAAATCAGCCACCCTCCGCCGGGTAGTCGGGTCTTCTCCTGATGAATCCTGTCGGCGATGCGGTCGATCTCGGCGAAATCTCCACGATGTAAGAGATCGGCAACGTGCTCCCTCAACTGCTTTGCTGAAACGGATTCCTCCTGCTCGTCTGCAGAGGAATCTTCGCTCGACAATGCATCATTCCTCGCAGCGGGCAGCGTACTCTTCGGCGGAGCCGGCAACGTATTTGCGGGCGGGGCTGGCAGTTGCGCTATAGCAAACGCGGGCAGCAAGGTAAGTCCGAGCGCAAACACAAGAATCGATGAAACGCTGGCAGATCGCATCTTTCGTCTCCAAACAGCACCACCAGAATACACCGGACAGATTTACGCAGATATAGAATTATGTGTTTATCTTGCTCTACTTTGCACCAGCGATAGATGCGTCTGAGCATTGCAAACACTCTGCTTCATACGCTCTAGCGAGGGGCCAGCGGGAAGTGTAATGTGACCAGCCGCAGCGCCTCTTCGCGCGTCGTTGCTGTGCCATCGAGCTGCGCATCCTCGGCTAACAGCAGCATCGCCTTGAACTGAGGCGAAGGATGATAGCCCGCTGCGATCAGATCTCGTCCCGTCACCAGTGGCGCGTGGCGAAGCGCCTCCTCTGGCTCGGCCTCAAACTGCTCGCGCGCGTAGTTGTAATTCGTCAGATCGCCGTGTGCGGAGAGCGAGTCCATGCGATGCAGCGCCAGATGCTCTTCGAAGCGCGGCAGGCGCAGGAAGCGCTTCAGCGTCGCCTGCTTCATCCGCATCACATCACCAAAGCGCATGTGATTGCGTACCAGTGCAACGATCTGCGCCGTGTCGTCATTGGAGAATCGCAGCCGCGCCAGCGTCGTCTCGGCGATGCGCGCGCCGATTTCGACGTGTCCGTTGAAGCGAATCCTGTCGCTGGGATTATCCGGCGCGGGCGGCTGATACGTCGCTGGCTTGCCGATGTCGTGTAGCAGAGCGCTCCACGCCAGTGTCGCGCTACAACCCGCGGGAAGCTGCTCCAACAGCAGCATGGTGTGAGTCCAAACGTCGCCTTCGGGATGAAACTCCGGCGGCTGCGCCACCCCGCGCATCCGCACCGCCTCGGGCAGAATTCGCTCCAGCAAGCCAAACTCATCGAGCAGCTCGAAGCCGCGCCTCGCACCGCCCTCGGTCAGAATCCGTGTCACCTCGTCACGAATGCGCTCGGCGCTGACCTGCGAAATTGCTGCATAGTGGTTGTGCATTGCACGCGCCGTGGCTTCTTCAATCTGAAAGTTCAGGCGAGCGGCAAATCGCACCGCGCGCAGTAGGCGCAGCTTATCCTCGCCTAGTCGCAGCACGGGATCTCCGACGGCGCGTACGATACCCTCCTCAAGGTCTTCGCGACCATGAACATAGTCGAAAGTTGCGGCAACAACGTCGCCGGTGGCCTCGTAGTCAATCGGATCGAGTAGCATTCCGTTGATCGTAAAGTCGCGCCGGAGAACGTCCTCGCGTGCGTCGGTGGAGAAGCGCACTGCGTCGGGCCGTCGTCCATCGGAGTAGGCTCCATCGTTGCGAAAGGTCGCGACCTCGGTGGCTATCTCGACCTCGTCCACCATCGAGCGGACTAACACTACGCCGAAGTGCGCACCCACTGTAAACGTCTTGGCAAACAGTTTGACGATTTTGTCGGGCGTAGCCGAGGTCGCTACGTCGAAGTCCTTCGGCGTCACGTCCAGCAGCAGATCGCGCACGCATCCGCCCGCGAAGTAAGCCTGATGCCCCGCCTCGCGCAGTCGGCGCACGATGCCAAGTGCGGCGCGGTACTGCGGATTGGAATGAAGATCGGTCGCCATGTCTCTATATGATAGAGAGATGCACAGCAGTAGCGGAGTTATTTTAGGGATAGAAAGCTCGTGTGATGAAACAGCTGCAGCCGTCGTGCGCGCAGACGGCACGACGCTGGCCAGTGTCGTCGCCTCGCAAATTGCCCTGCACGCGAACTACGGCGGAGTCGTGCCGGAGTTGGCCTCGCGCGAGCATCTGCGCAACATCGTTCCCGTCGTGCGCGCGGCAATGGAGCAGGCGGGTCTCACCTTCGCCCACCTCGACGCCATCGCCGTCACCGAAGGCCCGGGCCTGGCCGGAGCCTTGTTGGTCGGCATCACCTACGCCAAGGCCCTAGCGCTCGCGCTCGACAAGCCGCTTGTCGCGGTGAACCATCTCGAAGGCCACATCCACGCCGTACTGATGGAGGCCCGGGCGCGCGGCAATGCGGCAATGCAGATGCCCCTGCTCGCGCTGGTTGTCTCCGGCGGCCACACGCATCTGTATCTCACGAACCAGAGTCCCGCCGGCGATTGGCACTACCGCAACGTAGGCCGCACGGTCGACGATGCCGCCGGCGAGGCCTACGACAAGGTTGCCAAGCTGCTCGGCCTGGGCTACCCCGGCGGCCCGTGGATCGACGCGCTCACGCCCCACGGCAACCCTCGTGCCGTCGAGTTCCACTTTGCACAGATCAAGCCGCGACGGATTGTGACGAGTGCGGAGGAAAAGCAGATTCCTCCATACTGCTACGGAATGACCAACATAATGAGCTGCGGAATGACAAATCAGGCAGCGGATGGGCAGACGTTTGATTTTTCCTTTAGCGGCATCAAGACGGCGGTCCTGCGTTACACCCAGACGCACCAGATGGCAACCAGCATTCATGCGCGCCAACAGGCCCTCGCCCAGATCGCCTCGCCCACGACCGCCGACGCCCTCACCCTCTGCGATGCTCAGACGCTGGACCTGATCGCCAGTTTCCAGTGCGCGGTCGTCGGCAACCTGATCCGCCAGACCGCCGCCGCCGCCCAGTACTTCGACGCGCGCAGCATTCTGATCTCCGGTGGCGTCTCCGCCAACCGCGAGCTTCGCCGCCGCTTCACCGAGGAGGCCGCCCACCGCGTGCTCTCCGTAGCCTTCCCCACGCCGTCGATGTCGACCGACAACGCTGCAATGATCGCCGCCGCCGCATGGCCAAAGTTCCGCGCCGGTCGCTTCGCCCCAGAAGACCTCGTCGCCACCCCGCAACTAAAATTGGGCTGAATTGGTTGACAAATGTACGACGAGCCAATACAGGAAGCAACTAGGCAACTCGAGACGGACGGGCCGTAGTATTAGCAGTTGCAGATGGCCGCGGATATGACGATTTATGGAAAGCTCGGAAGACGGTAGTGCTGTATGGATTGACTGGCGTATTGTGAATCCACCTCATACTCCTGGCGTTCGCCTGTTGTCCGTATCTTCGTGTATTTCAATATCGTCACGCTGGATTCGAGGACAGAACCGCTTGTGAATGACTTGTGCTATATTGCAGATAACACCAATCTGATTTCTGTTTAACTGCGTGTGAAAAGTATAGATTTCTGCGTGAGTCAGGGATCGAACGGTTCTGCTTTTTACGGTTTATTTGCAGTCAGTTATGGGGGGTATGGAAAGAGCCTCACCCAAGTGAGGATAGCGAAGCTTTGCCTGAATACGTAAAATTGGGGCAATCACTAAGTGTCCCCCCGATTCGCATTCTGAAGTAGCGGCCCGGGCGCACATCTGATACTGTGACTTTCTGGCATAGAGGGTGGGCGCGATTGAAGTACGACCTTCGAACATTCTGACGATAGACGGCATCATGCACAGCTTCACCTCGGAAGTGGGCTGCTGGATCTCTGGATCTGCTGGCTCCGCATCGTCATCAGCGGGAGGCTTAGAGAAATAAGCCTGGACTAAAAAAACGATAGTGCGTATCTGTTGCGATAGTGTATACATGCTGCTCAGGTAAATCTGTGGTTATCCGACAAGTCTGCCTGATGGTCGTACGCTGATGTATGGTGCACGCTGAAGAGAAAGCGTAAGGAAAAATGTTGCAGATTGACGGAACTTATTATCTGTCGCAGGGTTACGATAATGATATGGCAGACGATATTTTAAAGGTTTACCAAAAGTAAGCCGCGTCGAGGTCTGCGCTTTGAGTGGCTTGATCGGCGGAGCTGAAGACTTGGATTGCTAGTCTGAGCTTCAAAACGGGACATTGTTAGATTTCAGCGAAACGAATTGCAGGTATTTGTTTCGCAATGGGAATCGGCAGTGGGATACGGGATAGGATACAGGAACGGGAGAAACCCATGTCTTCCAAATCGTTTTCTGCACGACGCATTAGCACAAAACTGATTCGTCGCCGTGTTCTTGTATATCTTCTTGATTGGGGATTTTTTGCCCTTTCCGGATTGCTCGCATTTGAATTGCGATTTGACGGCGCTGTGCCAGCGATCTACATCCATTCATTGAGAATAGCTCTGTGCGTGTGGATTGCAATGAAGGCGGCCACTTTCATCGTATGCAAGTTGGATCGGGGTAATTGGCGGTACACATCCACATATGATGCTGTGCGGGTTATAGTTGCCAATACGGTGGGATCAATTCTAGGCGGGTTGATTCTATTTGGAGTGCTTGGCCTGGGGGGAATGCCTCGCTCCGTGTATATTCTTGACTGGCTGATTTGCTGCCTGTTGACGATGGGCGCAAGACTGGCTGTCCGTCTGCTTCTTGCTACACCCCGGTCTAATGGAGACGAAGGAGAGCAGACTCGGACGCTGATCTATGGTGCAGGCAAGGCAGGATTGGCACTGCTGCGTGAGATTCGCCAGAACCAGACTTTAATGTGCGACGTGGTGGGCTTTATAGATGACGATCCGTCTAAGGCCTACCAGATCTTACTGGGAAAACCCGTGCTGGGAACAGGCGAGGCTCTTGGAGCTATCGTACATGCCAATGCTATCAAGCGAGTGTTGATCGCGCTTCCCTCAGCGACCGGACCGCAGATGTTGCGGATTTTGAAGCTAGCTCTCGATGCCGGGGTCGAGTATAAGACGGTACCGGGGTTGGGCGACCTTATTCTGGACGCAGATCTGGGCAAGCAGATGCGGAACGTGGCCGTCGAAGACCTGTTGGGTCGAAGACCGGTTTTGTTGGATCAAGACATCATTCAAGAACGCATTCAGGGGAAAGTTGTCATGGTGACCGGCGCTGCCGGATCGATTGGTTCGGAGCTTTGCCGACAGATCGCTCGCTTCCACCCGCTGGTGCTGATCGGCTTCGACTCGGCGGAGACTCCGCTGTTTCACCTCGGCAGAGAGATGACTCATAATTTTCCAGAGATGGACTTTCATCTAGAGATTGGCAGCATAACACGGGCCGATACGCTACAGAGAGTTATGCAGCAGTATCAGCCTTCGATTCTCTATCACGCCGCCGCGTACAAGCACGTTCCAATGATGGAACGGCATATTTTTTCCGCAGTGGAGAACAACATCTTCGGTACCTGGCAAGTCGCTCTGGCGGCGGCAAAGAATGGTGTGGAGGATTTCGTGATGATCTCCACAGATAAAGCGGTTCGACCGACCAGTATGATGGGCGCTACCAAACGAGTGGCGGAGTTGGTAATCTGTGCATTCCAGAAGGAGCGCGGCACGAAGTTTGTTGCGGTGCGCTTTGGCAATGTGCTGGGAAGCAACGGAAGCGTCGTCCCGATTTTCAAGGAGCAGATCGCCGCAGGGGGGCCGGTGACCGTCACCCACCCGGATATGTGCCGTTACTTTATGACTATCCCGGAGGCGGCCCAACTGGTGCTTCAGGCGTTCTCGATTGGCAAGGGTGGAGAGGTCTTCGTCCTCGATATGGGCGAGCCTGTAAAGATTGTGGACCTAGCAAGAAATCTAATTCTTCTCTCTGGGCTACAACCTGATCGGGACATCAAGATTCTGTTTACCGGCGTACGACCCGGGGAGAAGTTGTTCGAAGAGCTGAATTTACAGCATGAACATCTGGTTGCGACCTCGCACAGCAAGATCAGAAGCTACGTTCGTCAACACAGCCTCGATATGATTCAGATCAAAGTGATCTTGCACCGCCTGCAACAGATTGTAGAAGTGCAGGATGTCGCTGGGCTGGTGCTGCTGCTGAAGGAACTGATTCCAGACTATAACCCCGGATCCAAGATGCTGAAGGCAGCTCTATTGACTCAGCCTAGCCATGTATATCCCAAACCGGTGAAGGCTCAGGGGGCTTATGGACAGGTGGAGAACGCGCTGTCGGCGAGTCTTGCCTCGGCAACTCGAATCAATTAGTGAGACTCTGCTCCAGTCATTAAGACTCCCTCAAGGCTAGATTGATTGATCTTGCATGACGGGGACGGGAATGACGCCCCGCCCTTTCAAGACAGGGCCCTATGCGTAGCTGTCTCTGACATAATATTTTCCCAACTTGCGGATGCAATTATTTCTTTGAAAAGGCTTAACAGAATGAGCGTAATGAACTTTGACTACCATGGGAGTTCCAACTCCACGTGGCGTCACAGCCGAGTCGGATTTCTGCTACTTGTCGCA
Organism: uncultured Granulicella sp.; assembly: GCA_964590925.1. Lineage (GTDB taxonomy): Bacteria > Acidobacteriota > Terriglobia > Terriglobales > Acidobacteriaceae > Edaphobacter. The sequence continues at coordinate 823 of CAZPZL010000061.1, read as the reverse complement.
TTTATTGTTGTTCTGCTGTGCAAGCCTCTGTTTGCTCAGGATGCAGAGGGAATGGCTTCTGACACAGGAAGCAGCAGGCAGACATCTGCTGCTGACAGTGATAGTCAAGAGGACGCTCAGGAAAGTTCCGCTCAGGCATCGTCTACTCAGAGAGACAATGCACAGGCACCCGGTCAAGACAATGCACAGGCGAGTGGTCAAGACAATGCACAGGCGAGTGGCCAAGACAATGGACAGGCGAGTGGGAGTGCGCAAGGAACCGACCAGAGCGGCAATCGTCAAATGTCGGATCAAAATTGCAAGCTGCAAGCAGCACTGGACCAGAATGGTAGACCTCAGGCCCCGAGTCGGAATTGCGTAGCCAACGCCCCTAAAAAAAAGCCACTGGTCACGCCTGTAAAACCAGCTGTCGTAACCAATACGGACGAGCCACAACAAGTACAAAGGCCAAGCCCGTATAAGAATCTGACATCGCTACACGATCTTTACACCCAGATTCCATCGTCTGGAGGCAAGTTGCGCCGCTTTGGTAGCGATGCCTTCCTTATCGGCACCGGTAATTTCAATGAATTACCGATGGATCTGCCCGTAGGGCCCGACTATGTTCTTGGCCCGGGAGACAACATCGTTGTGAATATGTGGGGCGGTCGCTCGAATCGCCTCAGCTTGACGATTGACCGACAGGGCCAGATCGCACTGCCGGAGGCGGGAACGGTCTTGCTCGATGGACTGACGATCGCTCAGGCGCAGGGTGCGATTCAAAAGTCGCTCAGCACACAGTTTCAGGCCGAGCATGTCGAAATATCTCTGGGGCGTCTGCGTT
>CAZPZL010000060.1:0-10475 GCA_964590925.1 uncultured Granulicella sp. | reverse complement strand
AACGAAAATCGCCCGGAAAGACGCCGCTATCACGCGAATTTCAACAAGTTCCTAGCGGACTGAGTCATTAATTCGTAGTACAGAACCAAAAGTCGCAGACACAACCAACGACAAAGGCCTGTTCCATATCAGCCTGGGCTGTAGGTCTAGGGTTACCGGCTGGGAACGCAACGCAACCTCCAGATTCGCTACATTTCGGCCATCATTCAGTTCCTGGACTACGCCCCTTTCCCTCCCGTCGAGACACTTGCTGAGCGTCTCGCCACCTTGAGACGAGCGCCGGGATTGTCGCAGCGGAAGCTGGCTCTGTCGCTCGGCGTGGACCCCGGGAACTTTGCAGAGCTGGGAAGCAGGAGAACGCCACCCAGCAGGAAGGAACGTGGAACTGGTCGAACGGGTTCTGAACACATATCAGTGCACTCTCTGAGCAGTAGACAATTCCCGGACGGACCCGGCAAGATAGGACCGACAGAACTCCACAAAGAGTGTATTGGACTGTATTTTTAACGATGGCTTTGAAAGAGGCTGCCCCCGCTCAACCTCTCCGCTATATGATCCAAACAAGTTGCTGGTTCAAGCCAATCGATAAACCCTGCCACGAGTTCCATATTGGAACATTAATCGCATGTAAATAAGGAGATCCAGAAGATATTACGCATGACAAGTTTTCCTCCGGTTGATACAGTGAAGTCGTTTCATTCTTGGGAGAAACGAATGGGCGATAACTATTTAGGTGAAATTCGATTGTTTTCCTTCGCGAAAATTCCAACCGGCTGGGCGGTCTGCGATGGTCGCACTCTACAGATTGCTCAAAATCAGGCACTCTACTCTTTGCTTTCCAATAAGTATGGTGGGGACGGAAAAACCACCTTTGCTCTGCCCGATCTGCGGGGAAGAGTTCCTGTCCATACCGGACAGTCGAGCCTTTCCCCCCATACTATCTATAATATGGGAGCAACTGGCGGGGCGGAAACGGTTACTCTGACTACGGGAAATCTGCCTATCCACACACACTCGATGAGCGCCGTTGCCGCCACTGCAACCCTAAAGCCGGACGCGGGCAACCTGCTGGCGGAGCCCACAGACGCCAGCAATGTACAGCATGCAATCTATGGCCCCGCCACCAATAGCTTCGTTATATTGAACACCTCGACCATCAGTAATGACGGAGGCAATGGAAGCCATAACAATATGCAGCCCTTCCAGGTGCTGAACTACTGCATCGCTACTTCAGGGTTATATCCGATGCACGCATAAGACACACCAACAAGGAGATCGGACATGGCAGAATATTTTGTAGGGGAAATACGGGTCTTCGCAGGAGCAGGGCAACGTGTGCCTGCAAACTGGGTGGTATGTGACGGGAGAATGCTCTCCGTCAGCGACTACCAAGTGTTGTACTCGCTGATTGGAACCATTTATGGCGGCGATGGGGTAAATAACTTCGCCGTACCGAACCTCCAGGGACCATTCGGCAGCCCGGTGGGTGCTGTGGCTATTGGCCAAGGAGCGGGACCTGGCTTGACACCACGCGTCCTTGGGCAGACTGCTGGCACCGCTACCGTAACCCTGACGGAAGCGCAGCTACCCACGCATAAACATACAGCCTGCGCCTCCACCGCAGCGGCAACTACGGTCGTTCCCTCTCCAAGTGTCATGCTGGCGGCAGCAGCCACGGCCAACGACGTTTTGTACGTCAAGCCGACCGTGGCAACCACGGCTTTTGGGCCACTCAATGCCGCAGCGATCAGTCATGTGGGTGGATCGGGCGATCACAAGAACATCATGCCCACGATGACATTGTGCTACATCATTGCAACCTCGGGCATCTACCCGACTTTCCCGAACTAACGGAGGCAGAAATGGACGCTTATATTGGAGAAATACGCGCGTTCGGATTCAACTTTGCCACGGACGCCTGGCTTCCGTGCAATGGACAAATCCTGAATGCCAATCAGTATCAGGCTTTGTATGCTGTGATCGGCAATCAGTTTGGTGGCACGCCCACCAGCACGTTTGCACTGCCCAACCTGTGTGGTTATGTCCCGGCCGGACTGACAGCTGCTTCGCCTCTGGGACAGCGACAAGGGACCGAGAGTCAGGCTCTGACGCTTGACGCCATCGCATCGCATAGCCATGCTGCCGCTCCTTCCTACCCGACGGACTCTACAATCAGCATGTATGCCGCCTGTAGTGCGGCACCGACAGCGGGTGCATCTCTGTACCATGTGATTGAAGGCGTCTCCTCCACTAGCCCCGCTGGAAAAGTTGTACCGACCTATATCCTCGGGACGGCATCCCCCCAGGTACCTCTTGCGGCAGCCTCCGTCGGAACCACGGGCAGCGGCACGGCCCATGAGAATCGCCAACCCTTCCAAGTCTTCAACTTCATGATATGCTTCATGGGCGAATTTCCAACTCCAGCATAACTCCGCTTTCCGGTCTCTGATGAAGAAATGCATTCCCATCTGGAATTCAAATCGGTTCACGGTGGGATCAAAGGAATACGGACTGCAATGGCGCAGGGAGACGCCTCAGGACGAGGCGTTTCTACTGCGTCTATTTGTGTCGGTACGAGGCGGGGAGTTTGCCGCGTCCGGCCTTCCCGAAGAGTTGCAGCAGACGATTCTGTGGCAACAATTCTGCCTGCAACGCAAGTCCTATGGCAGCAGTTATCTCAGCGAGGGCTTTGGCATTCTGGAGCAGGATGCGGTTACCATCGGACGGCTCTATCTGGCCCACAACGAGCAGGCTCTGCGCATCGTGGACCTCTCTCTTCTACCGGAGTGGCGCAATTGCGGCGTGGGCACGCGTGTCCTGCGTCATCTATGCGCGGAGGCGGCGCGGGAGTCAAGCAAGGTGGCGCTCAGTGTCTTTGCCTCCAATCCAGCGCGTCGTCTCTATCGCAGGCTTGGCTTCCTTGAAGTCGGGGAAAGTTCCGGATATTTACAGATGGAGTGGAACGGAGCAACGCAGGGTATAACATCTCTACAAAAGGTGTAGAGAGTAAGCGTCCATTGCTCTATTTGCCGACTAAGCCAACGATGAGCTAACGGCCAAATACGGGCCAAAGGCCGCATTTTCAATGGGAGCATTTATCCCGCGATTCTTTGAGCGTATGGAGGACTTTGGTGCCGGTCTACAATTTATTTCTTTGTGGTTGGCACGTCGCATCAGAGATTGCTCTGCCCGAACTTTGCGCATGGGAAGATTCTGCAAGCCCAATTGATGTACATCTACGCTTGGGCCAGGTCCCGCCCTTTCCGGGGATGGAAGAACAACAGAAGCGTTTGACAATCAACGCGGCAGGAGATTGCCGCATCATGATTCCCGGCATCGGCAACTTTGGCCTACATCAAGGTTGCGAGATCGTCGTTGAGCCGCTGATCGATCCTCAGTCCGTTGCGTTGCGCAATTATCTGTTTGGAACGGGTCTTGGGATGCTGTGCCATCAACGCGGAGTCCTTCCCCTGCATGGATCCTGTCTGCAACTCGGCGATAAGGCCGTAATCTTTTCCGGTGCTTCGGGGGCAGGTAAATCCACTCTGGCAGCAGCTCTGGTTCATCGTGGCCACCGGCTGATCGCCGACGATGTATGCGTGCTGACCCAAACCAAAGAGGGATGGATGGTGTGGCCAGCCTTTCCCCGCGTCAAGCTGAAACCCTCGGCACATCAGGCGATCTTCGGCACCGAGCCTGCACTGGAGACTCTTGGCATGCAAGGCAAGCATCACTTTCGCTTTGATCCGGCAAAAAGCTTTGCCGTGCAACCGGTTCCCTTGGGGACCATCTATTTTCTGGACAAGACCGAAACGGGAGAGCAGGATCGGATTCAGGAGGTTTCGGGCCTGCCCCGTATGGCTCTGGTACACGGACAAATATTCCGACGCCGAATGGGCGCAAGGATGGGGCGGCGCGAAGCGTTATTTCAGGCCGCGGCTCAGATTGCCTCCACGATTGCCATTCGCCGCTTGATCCGCGGCTATGATCTCAGCCGACTTGACGCTACGATGGTCATGCTGGAGCAGGCGCACGATCTGAAAATGCCGACAGCAAATTGACGCACCTCCCGTCAGTCTCTAGACTTGCCTTACTGTATATTAAGGCTGCTTTTGTAGGCTGAAACGAGTCGGAAGCGCTTGCATAGGACACAAGGATACATGGAGATATTATTGTCAGACACCGTCGGTTGGAGCAGCAAACAGATGGCCTCCGAGATCAACGGCGAGGTTGTGCTGCTCAACATTGGGTTGGGCCGCTATTACAGTCTGAATGACATCGGAAGCCGTATCTGGCGAATGCTGGAAACGCCTCGCAAAGTGGAAGATCTTTGCCATTTGCTGACAGCCAAGTACAAAGCAGAATCGATCACGGTGACAAGCGATGTATTGGCCCTGCTCAACAAGCTTCGAGAAGAGCAGTTAATCGATGTCGTAAACGTATGAACAGGCTTTTTGAAAAGAGTGTGCTTGCGTTGCAGACCGAACCGGCGCCAATATCTGCTGGGTTTGCGTTGTGGTTCACGGGCCTGAGCGCGGCGGGTAAAAGCACTCTGGTGCGTGCGGTGGCGGCACGTTTGAGCGCGCTGGGCGTGGAACATGAGGTACTGGATGCGGACGACCTGCGCAAGGATCTAAATCGCGATCTGGGTTTCACCCGGGAAGACCGCAATGAAAACATCCGCCGCATCGCTTATGTCGCCAGCCTTCTGGTACGCCATAATGTGGTGGTTCTGGTCGCTGCGGTTTCGCCCTTCCGCGCGGCGCGCGATCTGGCCCGCCAGCGAATCGGAGCATTCGCCGAGGTGCATGTCGATGCGCCTCTGAATGTCTGTGAAGCACGCGATCCGATTGGGCTCTACCGTCGCCTGCGCAGTGGACAAATTAACCTTGTCGCAGGCGCGGACGCACCTTACGAGCCGCCGCTGACCCCCGAACTGCGCCTGGAGACGCATCGCGAGAGCGTCGATGAGTGTGTGGATCGGGTTATGGCTCTGCTGTCCGAGACGATGCGTCAACAGATTGAAAGAAGTGTTCCGAGATGAACTCCGAAGACTGCCCGCACATGTATTACTTTCATGGATTCCGTCTCTGCTCGGCCTTGCCGCTGCCCAGCTTGCCGCTCTGGACCGGCCTACAGCAAGAGTGTGGAGAGCCCCTCCGCTTTGAGTCGGGAGCAGTCCCAGATGTCGTGCCGGATCCGGTCTGGTCGACCTCGCTGGTACAGGTTGGCAGTGACCGTTCCGCCTTGGTAACGGTCGCCGCAGTTGGTCGCTTCTGGTTGCCCGATGGCAACCGCGTGGTCTACGAACGCGCGTTGATGGCCGAAGACTACGAGTTGGAAACCATTCTGCTGGGAACGGTCGCAGGCCTGTTGCTCCATCAGCGCTCCCTGTTGCTGCTACATACTTCTTGCGTTCTGCTGTATGGTCGCGCCATGGCGATCAGCGGACCATCCGCCATGGGCAAATCGGCTTTGGCTGCGGTTCTGGTGAAGCGTGGAGCACTGCTAATCTCCGACGATCTCTGTGTTCTGCACAACGGTCCGCAGGGCTTCCGTGTGACCACCGGGGCCAACCGTTTGCGGCTGTGGCCCAATGTGCTGGACAGACTGGAAATTGCTCCTGAGCTGTGTTTCCCGGTTCGCCGCAACCATCCCAAACGGTCCGTCGCAATGCCCACGACCGAGACGTGTCTATGGCCGCTTTCGTTGCTGATCCGCCTCAGTTCCAATCAGGCAGCAACGCCTTCACTCGATAAGCATCCTGGCTTGCATGCCTTGTTTCCACCCAACGGCCTGATCTTTTTGCGAGAAGTTGCGGCACGGATGGGCAATCGGGAGAATGAGTTCAACGGGATCATGGAGATAGCAAACAACCTGCCTCAGTGGTTGCTGATACGAACGCGCCTGATGGACCAGTTTGAAGCTTGTGCTGATCTGATCGTAGAAGCTGCCCGGGAGTTCCAGTGACAACCATTCCCCAAACGCGCTTTGCATGGATGGTCTCGTATCCCAAGTCCGGCAACACCTGGATGCGCATGATGCTGCACGAACTGCCTCACGGCAAACTGCGGATCAATGCCAACCACGATGTCCATATCTTCAACCGCAATGAATTCGAGCACCACATGGGATTTGAATCCAGCGATCTGACCCAGGAAGAAATCGATCTGGCTCGCCCGGAGGCGTATCGCGCCATGGCACGCAATTTGCCCGACTGCTTGTTGCTGCGCAAGGTGCATGATCGCTACTGGAAGAATGCCGCCGGAGAGCCGGTCTTCCCCGCCGATGTCAGCAAGGGTGCGATCTATATTGTGCGCGATCCCCGGGACGTGGCCGTCTCCTACGCGCATCACAGTGCGAGTGACATCGAAGCAATCATCGATGGGCTTGCTGACCCGAACGAGACCATCGATCAAAGCACCACTGCGCTCGTCAGTAAATTTTCTCAGCCCCTTGGCCATTGGAGTGAACACGTCACCAGTTGGCTCGACCAGACCGAGATCCCGGTCCTATTGGTTCGTTATGAGGACATGCTGCAAGACGCCACACGCGAGTTGATGCGGGTGGCCGAGTTTCTCGATCTTCCCAAGGCGGGCGATGAGGAAGCCTGTGCGCGCGCTGCCGCCGCCTCCAGCTTTGAGAACCTGCGCGCTCAGGAAGAGAAAAAGGACTTTGTGGAAAGAGCCACTCTGGCAACTCGCTTCTTTCGCAGTGGTCGCTCTGGCGAGGGACTTGAGGTGCTGCCCGCGCCTCTGCTCGAAAAGGTGGAACGCGATCATGGCAAGGTGATGCGTCGTCTAGGGTACAGAACGGATGCGAGAGAGAGGCACATGAGCCACTGACCAATCTGTACCCTCTCGCTAACACTTCGCGGAGTGTGCGAATAACTGTCTTTATCAATTCAACTTCGTGGAAATGTCCTATGATAGCTAGTATGCAGTCGACGTCCCGACTAAGTAGAGTTTGCGATGCAAAAGGAGTACAGAGTGTTGAATGACGAGATAAATGAGAGCGTAACAACGCAGCAGGAGCAACTCGAGTGGCATGCCCCGCAATTGACATGCTTTGACGCCAGTGAAGCCGAATCGGGAGCCCAGTCTGCGGGAGACGGAACCAGCAGCCATCACTCTTCCTAGTTAGGCGCGAACACCTTTGCGTGGACTGGTCGGACTTTCCAACGTAGTACAGCGCACAGCCCTGTTGCTTTGAAGCCGTGAAGTAATTCCTGCATAGCGACAAGACAGAAGCCTTTCGTTGTGTGAATTCGTTTGTGTTTTGATGTTGACTTGTCGCTCACGCCTTGGGTCATAAGGAAATCAATGGGGCTTGTGGGTTGCATCGACGCGCCTAACGGCATACGCGAAAGTCTGGCCGTACTCAATCGCGGCGCTTTCCGCTGTGCGGATGAAGCTGTGTGCATCTGGCGCTTCCATGATATGCAGATCGGTCTGTGCTGTGATGCCACGAGCGCAGAGCTTCCGCAAACCAATCTCCTTCTCTTGCTCGACGGCTACCTCTTTGATCCTGAGGAGGTAGCCAACCGTCTCGGTCTGGAAAAGCGCTCGTATTGGAATCACGCGGATCTTCTTCTACAAGCCTGCTTGCGCTTCCCCGACGATTTTCCCCTGCACGCCGACGGCGCATACAGCTTTGTTCTTTATGACGGCCAGCGTCGACGCTTGGTCGTGGGCAGTTCTCCTACCGGATGCAATGGAATCTTTTACTGGCAACGCGGAAACACCCTGCGTTTCGCATCGGAGATTGGCGCTCTGCTTGTCTGCGATGGCGTCTCCAAAGATGTGGATGAAACGCGTGCAGCTCGTTGGCTGACGTTTTACAACCAGCCCGACAAACGGACGCTCTTCCGCGATGTTCAACAGATTCAACCGGGAGAAATGATGATTGCCGAGAACGGGGCAACCCGTTTTCAACGCTACTGGCGTCCAGAAGAGACTCGAATTCAGCATCAATCCGATGCGCGTTACTATGCCGAGGGACTGCTGGATCATCTGCAAAGAGCGGTTCAACGTCGTGTCCGCAACTTTGATGTCGTCGGATCGCAGATGAGCGGCGGACTGGACAGCTCCTCTGTTTCCGCCCTGGCTGCGGAGTCTTTAGCCTCTCGGAATCGGGGTATCACCAGTTTCACGGCCGTGCCTTCCCATGCCTTTACGGCACTGCCAGCGAATCTTTTCGGCAAAGGATTTGGCGATGAACGCTTTCATGCGGCCAGCGTCGCGGAGATGCACCGAAACATCGAGCACATCCTGATACCGAACGATGCGGTTCGCTTCTTTGATGCCCTCGATTTCTTTGCGAATGAGAACTTGCATCCGAGTCCCAATGTCTGCAACGGGCCCTGGTTTCTCGCTATCTTCAAAGAGGCCCAGAGGCGTGGGATCGAACTCATACTTTCGGGTGCCACAGGCAACATGACCGTCAGCTACAAGGGCATCTATGCTTTACATACCCTACTGAAAAGATTGCATCTAAAGCAATGGGTTCGCCTGATCAAGGATCGACAGCACATTGGGTATTCGGTACGCGATAGTCTTGCCCAGTCGATAGGGCAGGGTCCAACTGCACTTACACTGCGCGATGGCCTCAGCGCGTCTTTGCGTCTCTTGCGTGGTCAGTCGCCGACATCCCAGAACATCCTGTCCATGCTGGATATTTCCGCCATTCGCGCCACTTTTTTCCAAAATGTGGGATTGCCCGCACAGTTGGAACGTCATATTGACCTGATTCCGGCATCCTCACAGACATTGCGCATCAATGCGCTACGCAGAGCCCATCAGAATGCAACCTTTGTCACAGCTAGACGCTGCTTCGGTCTGGAATATTCCGACCCGACAACCGACAGACGCTTGTTCGAGTACTGTTTGTCTCTGCCCGAAGATGCATTCTGCCAGAATGGAAGACCACGCTCTCTCATCCGCGATGCCATGCAGGGACACTTGCCCGACACGGTTCGTCTGGAACGACGTAAAGGCATCCAAGCTGCGGATGCGGCCCATCTGATTACCTCAAATCGCCCGCAAATTCGCGAGGAGCTGCAATCCCTGCGGAATAGCGATCTGGCCAATCACACACTGGACCTGCCCGCGCTACACCGCATGGAAGAAGAATGGAGTAATGGACAGTTTACCGATGTCACCATGAGAGAAAAATATATGGGAAAACTGCTCGCGGGGATTGCCTTCGGACGCTTTGTGCGCCGGCTGGAAGATGGTAGCCTACTGGCGTCCCTGCACCAACAGTTGCGCAATGCAGAGATCGAAAACTATCAATTCATCGACCGGGCCTGAGCTTTTCTGCCCAGGTTTCTTGCTTTGCACAAGAGAGTTGTCCGCATTTTCCTCGCAGTGTCACGGCCTGCATCGTTGGCGATGATGCTCTAGCTTGTTTCCTTGTCGCTCTTCTCCTCAACCGCTGTCATTTCTTCCGCAAAGACGCCGAGTTGCGTAAATTGCCTGCTGGTCTTGCCGCCCACCACAGTGATGCCGTTAGCTACAACCCAGACATGTGCCTCCAGTCCCTTTGCCTCTGATTTGGCAATGCCAAAGTGCAGTTGCGCGGCGATGCCAGCACGACACAGAATGCGCTGCGCTGCAATACCCTGATGAAAGCAGACCGCGCGCCAAGGGAGTCGCAAGGCCACAGCTGGAACGGCCCAGGCAACACGACCGAGAAACTGCTCCTGCCATTTCAGATCCGGCTTACCGGCGCGCACTGTGGGTTTGAGCATCCTCCGGTAGAGCTTGAACGGCAACACATCGATCATCAACCAGGCCACCAATAACCAGAAGAGAACTTGCAGCAGCAAGGGAAACTCATGCCTCCGCCGCAGCAAACGACACAGCAGAAAGGAACGCTGTCTGCGCGGTGCCGAAGAGTGCTGTCTGCAGTGCGTACTGTTCATGTGCCTACGTCAAGAGTAACTGCTTGCGGAAAGCGGGATTCCATTGGGATCTACTACACATTTTTCTACGCTGTCCTCATCGGAGCATTTGCCATCTCCGTTCATGGTATTCGCAGCGGCTGCACTTCATGGTTGCGTTGCCTTTCTGTCATTTTGAGCTTCGAGCTGCCAGACGCAAGCTCGCAGGATACCACAAGCAGATCAACAGCTTAGACGAACATATCCATGCGCGGCGGTTGGATCTCAAGATCCCCCAAAAGCAGGTTGCTAACCAAATTGGGGTCCACGAACAGACCATTGCCGGCCGGGAAAGCAACGCAACCGTCCCCGAAGTCCGTTACATGCCTGCCCATCATTCGTTCAACCCTTCCCCGCAGCCAGCTCGCTTCCTGAACATCTTGCTACAGCGCGCAGGGCGCTTGGCCTCTCGCAGCGGAAGATGGCCGCGAAGCCTGGAGTCGATCCGGCGACGCTGATGGTTGAATCCAACATCAAGTACCGGTTCTTGCGATCCCGCACTAACTCCTCGAAAATCCGCTCCCATACACCG
>CAZPZL010000059.1:0-10638 GCA_964590925.1 uncultured Granulicella sp. | reverse complement strand
TCGAGTAGGCGTGGCCGATGTGCGGGCGCGCGTTGACGTAGTAGATCGGCGTGGTAAGGAAGAATGTTTTCTTTGAGTCTGCCATTGGCTTTAAGGCCAGTTTAGCAGGTTGCGGGTCTACTTCGACTTTTTGGCCGGATCGGCGGGAGTGTGCGTGACGGTCTGCGGGGTGTTGGTTTCTGCGGCCTGCGCAGTGCGAGCGAGATTGAGGTGCTGCTCCATCGCCTGCTTGGCCTGCGGAGGGTTGTGCGAGCGGATGGCGCGGTAGATCTCGCGGTGCATCTCGGCCGACTGTTTGAGGTCCTGCGCGTTCTGCACGGTGGGGCTGCGCCCGTCGTATAGGTTTGCGGTGATGGTCTCCATCAGCGCAGCAAGAATGGGGTTGCCAGAGGCGCGGGCGATGGTGCGGTGGAAGCTCACGTCGTGGATAAGGTACTCGTGCGGGTTGGGCATGGCAGCGTACATCTCGGCGACCTCATCGGCCAACTCTGCGATCTGTTCATCGGTGGCGCGCTCGGCGGCGAGGGATGCGACGCTGGCTTCAAGCACAAGGCGGGCTTCGAACATCTGCCAGGGAAGGAATCCGTGCAGGACGCCGAGCACGGTTAGTGAACTGGAGTCAAGCGCGGGCGGGCCGCTGGAGACGAAGGTTCCCGCACCGTGGCGGCTCTTCAGCACGCCCATCGCGGAGAGAAAGCCGATGCCAGCGCGCAGGCTGGAGCGGGAGATCTTCAGCTCGCGTGCCAGTTCGCGTTCGGGCGGGAGACGGTCGCCCGGGCCGAGTTCGCCGCGGGCGATGAGGGCGCGGACATGGGCAACCACCTGCATGGTCAACTGGCTGTGCCCGCTGGACCGATCATTAACTTTACTCTTGGCTGACATAGGCATCGGGGTCGAATCGTCCTTACATGCCGTACATTACACAAATATGCCTATATCTCGCAAATATACGAGTTGCAAGCTGTAAATCAAACTATTTGCCCGGCTCGAGCTCCGCATCCGAAGGATGAGCGACGACTCCGAGTCGAGGCACGAGGAGTTGGAAGAAAAATAGCGAGATGATGTAAGCTGCTGCGGCAAGCTCGAAGATAAACAGCGGGTGTAGGGAGAAGGTGCGGGAGACGATCCGAGTGAAGATGGCTCCTCCAGCCGATCCAACTGCGCCTCCGATGCCAACGACTGTCGAGACCGCCGTCGAGGGAAACATGTCGGTGGGCGTGGCGAAGAGATTGGCCGACCAGCCCTGATGAGCCGCCGCGGCCAAGGCAATCAGCACGACCGCAGGCCAGACGTTGTGCGGCGAGACGATGGCCAGATGCGGTACATAGACGATGGGAAGCACCAGAAGAGCACAGAGCAGAAGCGTGACCTTGCGCCCGAAGTTGATGGTATGGCCCCGCTTGACGAGGAAGCCGGAGAGCCATCCGCCGCCGATTGAGCCAATGCTGGAGACGCTGTAAATGACGATCAACTGATACTTGGCGTGATTGAGATCAAGGTGATAGGTCTCATTGAAATACTTGGGGAGATAAAAGAGATAAAACCACCAGACAGGATCAGTGAGGCCCTTGCCGATAGAGAAGGCGTAGAGGCCGCGGCGGCGCAGAAGGTCCATAAAAGGGATCGTGTTGCTGCCGCCAATGTGGTTAGCGAAGTCGGCTTCGAGGTTGGCTTGTGTCTGAGTAGAACCTCGGCGCAGGCGGTTGTAGGGGAAGAAGAGCCAGGTGGTGAGCCAGAGCAGGCCTATGGATCCGGTGGTGATAAAGGCGGCCTGCCATCCCCACTTATTGGTAACGAAGGCGATCAGTACGGGAGCGATGAAGAAGCTGACGTTGGAGCCGGAGTTGAACAGGCCGTTGGCCAGTGCACGCTCTTCGGAGGGGAACCACTCGGTGGTGGCCTTGATGGCGGCGGGGAAGTTACCGCTTTCGCCGAGGCCGAGGAAGACACGCGCGATACAGAAGCCGACAACTGATGTGACAAACGAGTGGCTCATCGAGGAGACCGCCCAGATGCCGATGGCCATCGCGTAGCCGATCTTGGTGCCGAGCTTGTCGATGATGCGGCCAGCAAAGAGGAAGCCAACACCGTAGGCAATCTGGAAGCAGATGAGAATGTTGCCGTAGTTGTTATTGTAGATGCTTTGGTCGGCGGAATTCTTGTGGATGTCCCAGCCCATAAAGGGGAGTTTGTGCAGTTGCGGTTCGATAAGAGCCAGCGCCGAGCGGTCCATGTAGTTGATGGTGGTCGCGGCAAAGAGAAGGGCGCAGACAAACCAACGGACGTTGGTGTCCTGCGGCGCGGAGGTGGTTAACCCCTCCTCTGTATAGCTGGCGGTATTCATCGACATCGAGTAGAGACTCCGGCGTGATCCGACAAGACGTTGAATAGTTCGTCTGTGATCGGGAGAAATTGTGTAAAGAAAGACTGCGAGCTGGAGTTCATCCGCTCGATGAGCAGAGCATAAAACGCATCTCTACCTGCTAATGACACCATCTTGATGATATTCGTTCGTAGTCGATCTGACAATTGCGAGCAAGTGGCGAACGGTTGCAGGGAATCCGTGGAGACAACAATGGCTGTAAGGATCCGCGGGTTGACCCGTTGCGACCCATTTTGGGACAGATTGGAATCTGTTCAGTTTTGGGAACGGGCAAGGCGTTTGGTCGGTGGGAACAACTTTACGCTTGGTTGTTACAGGGGAGAGTTTAGGGGCAAGTAGTGGCAAAGTAATTGTTTACGGAAGACAGAGGCGAATGATAGAGTTTCGGTGGTTATGATGAGGGTTGTTCGGCGAGGGGTTGTGATGTTTTGTTTTGGGAAATTGCATGTATTTTGAGGAAACTGTGCGGAGATTCTTTGCATCTGTATAGCCGAAGTAAAAGCATTTTTGCGGAGAAATAGCTGGAACAAGGCAGAAGGTTTTTCGATTACCGCCGATAAGAAAATTCTAAGGTCGCTTGCGAGGGGCCTGGTTTTCTAAGAATCTGTCTAAAAACTGTGCGGATCGTCCTCAGAATGAATCAAGCAATGACTAAAAGCTGGGATTCTTCGCAACGTTCAGAATGACAACTCGTAATTTTGTTGCAGAACTGAGTGTTTAGTCAGATCTATGAAGGGGATGTATGCGGTGTTGCTGGGCTACCTGCTCCGTGTCCTCGGGTGCTGTTTGACAGGAGTTTTGGGGGCCAAGATTCACGGGATCGATCATGGAAGAGATGTATGTGGCTTTGGATTGATTTTGTAGCGGATTTCAAGGACGGCTGCTTATGTTGATACTGATTGTGGAAGACGACGCTGCGTTGCTGCACTTTCTCGATCAGGGGCTTCGGCTCGACGGGCACGAGGTGCATCTGGCGACCGATGGCGAGGCCGCGCTGAGAGTGGCGGAAAAACTGCGTCCAGAAGCGGTGATTCTAGATCTTGGGTTGCCGCGCAAGGATGGCGTGGAGGTTCTGGCTGAGATGCACGAGCGGCTCCCCGCTACCTCGGTGCTGGTACTGACCGGGCGAGCCGAGATGGAGGAGCGGGTCAAGTGTCTGGATCTTGGTGCCGATGACGTGGTTTTGAAACCGTTCTCGTTCCATGAGCTGCGGGCGCGTTTGCAGGCTCTGGCACGGCGGCGCAGCCAGTTTGAGGACCCGGTGCTGCGCTTTGGCGATCTGGTGATGGATCGGTCGGCGCGGCGGGTGACTCAGCAGGGACGCGAGGTGGAACTGACAGCGACCGAGTTCTCGCTTTTGGAATCACTGTTGCGACGGCGCGGGGAGAGGGTTTGCAGTCGACTGGAGTTGCTGCGCGAGGTGTGGCGGATACCGCTTGGCAAAGAAGCACGAAGTAGCCGCATGGAGACCAATATCGTTGAGGTCTATATCAACTATCTGCGCAAAAAGTTGGGCGGCGACACTGGAGCGAGTAGAAATTTCCCCCATACGGTGATTCGCACGGTGCGCGGCGAGGGCTATCTGCTGATTGCGCCACAGGGGCACGCAGAAGAGGGGAATGCACAGCAACCAGCAGATGTTGAGCGGCCAGAACTGGATCTGACCGAGGCGCCCGAACAAGGGGGAATGGTTGCGCTGGAACGGTGAGTGTTGATGGCTGAGGTGAGCGAGATGGCAGAGCAGAGCTGGGACAATAGGAAGCAGATTAGTGCTGCGGTGCATGATCTGTGTCAGCCGTTGACGACGCTACAGTGTCGTCTGGAACTGGCGACTTTGACCTGCACACCGGAGAGCTATCGCGAGGCAGTCGAGGACGGATTGCTCGAGTGTCGGCGGATGGTGGATGCGGTCGAATTGATCCGCGAGATTCTGCGTGCCGAGTCGCAGGAGGCCAGCGACAAGGAGATCAAATGGGAACAATGACAACGCGTTCGCCTGATGCGGCTGGCGATGCTGGGTTGAACCGCTCGGCGAAAATCGGTGGGGCGAATGTCGCGGTCGAGGTCTCGCTTTGGGAGGAGTTTGCCGCAGATGAGATTCACTCGCGCCTGTCGGTCGCGGCGGCGCGAACGGTGGTGTTGGCCTGCGCGGACAACGATCTTCGCAGGTGTCTTGCTCAGAGGTTGATGGAGGCGCACTGGCAGGTGCGTGAGGCTTATGGTGGTGCGGCGGCACTGCTGCTGCTGGAGCAGGAGCCGACGGCGGCTTTGCTGCTTGACGGGTGGCTACCGGATCTGGAGGTGCGTGAGTTCGCCGCACATGTGAGGCTGCTCTACCCCGGGATTGAGCTACTGTATCTGGACGGCGGCGGTGAGTCGGGCGACGAAAGCGTGTTGGGCGGGCGCAGTTCGCTGCGCAACGAACTGCTACAGGCAATCCGCGAGGCGCATCGGGAGGGTTTGCGCAAATTGCCGGAGATTCGCAGCTCCGCGCTCAATTTGGTCGGTGAGGAGTCGCAGCGCCGAGATCCGCAGAGCTATCGCGTGTTGCCGGATGGAACAGTCACGGATGGAAGCCTGAGTCCAAATGTGGTAGGCATTCGGCTGGGAGGGATTCCGGTTCGTTCGGCTGCGGATCGGGATGCAGCGTTTATCAACAGCAATTGGAATGCGTTGCTGCCAGATCTGGTGGGCAGCAGTCCGGTGATGCGTGAGATGGCGCTGCTGGTGCGGATGGTGGCGCCGCGCTCTACGCCAATTCTGATCGAAGGCGAGACGGGAACCGGAAAAGAAGTTGTGGCGCGGGCCATACACCGACTGAGTGCGCGAGCAGAGAAGCCGTTCGTGGTGCTGAACTGCGCGGCGATCCCGGAGACTCTACTGGAGGCGGAGTTGTTTGGGCATACGCGCGGAGCGTTTACCGGAGCCGTGCAATCCCGCATGGGAAGGATAGAAGCGGCCGACGGCGGAACCCTGCTGCTGGACGAGATAGGCGAGATGCCGGTGGCAATGCAGGCCAAGATGCTGCGATTTATCGAGTCCGGCGAACTGCAGCGGGTGGGAAACAACGAGATGACGCGGGTCGATGTGCGGTTGATCGCAGCCACTCACCAGCCGCTCGAGGAGAGATCTGCGGAGGGAACCTTTCGCCTGGACCTCTATCACCGACTGGCAGTTTTCCCGATAGATGTACCACCCCTGCGCGACCGGATGGAGGATATCGTTGAACTCTCGGAGTTCTTCCTGGAACAGTTGGGACGGCAGAGCCCGCGCAAACGGCTTTCGATGGCCGCCGCAGAGAGGCTACAGGAGCACCTGTGGCCGGGAAATGTGCGAGAGCTGATGCATGTACTGGAGCGGGCCGTAATTCTGTCAGGAACCAGCCCGGAGATCTCCGATATTGATATTCGCTATCGAAGAAATCCTCGTGTCTGAGAGGTTGAATAAGAGGGAACAGCAAGAGCTGACCTGCGGAGTTCCTGCTTGGCTAATTGCTGCTGGTCTGGTTCCCACTTATCGAGTGCCGTTTGTCTAGAGCTTTTTCAGCGACGGTGTAATGTATCTTGCACCGGACAAAATGCGGGGATTCTTAGTCGGACTCAGAATAACAATTTTGGGTGTTAGAGGAACCTTGAAAAGGCTCTGGTTACTGCTCATCGATCTTGATCTGGCGGTAGTCCGAGGGGGGATCGAAGAGTTTCGAATCTGGATTGTCTAGATGGATGTTCTTGACTACAAAGTTCTGGATCGCTGACGAGTGCGGATCGATTCGCTGTGTAAGCACGTTGATTGAGAGATACGGAGAGTACCAGAATTCCTTAATGGTTTGCTCTGCCTTCTGGCTTCCCGCTACGCCAGCATTAAGAGTGGTGACCTCGCGCGAGCCGACCAGATCCAGTCCTTCGAGAGTATGTCGTCCCAAATCATCGCGAGTCACCGAACCAGCGCCGTTCGGTAGTGGGCCGGACTTGGAGAGGTCGATGACAGGTGGCGGATTGTACTTATGGACGAGGCATACTTGCGTCTGCGGATTGCAGATCAACATCTCGTGCCGGTAAGGGTCTACGTAATCCAACTCAGACAGAGCAGTTTCCTGCTGATCGCCGGTGGGGCTGAAGATGCGCCGCTCCTGAAAGACGCGGCCTGCGTTGTCGCGCGCAACGGTGCGATGATTCTTGACTGTCTGCGTACTTCCGTCGGGAAGTGTTTGAGTCCACTCGGTAACGACGGTTGCTGTGAATGGAGCGTTTGCGGCAGGCGGTATGTCTATACTGATGAGCGTCTGACGTGTTCCTCCGTCGGGAGCGTGCGTCGGAGCATCTTGTGCCGTAAGCGGCAGAGCCATAGAGAAGAGATACAGCGCGATTGCCACGGGGAAAGAGATATTTCTCATTGAGCGCGACCTCAGTAAAGTCCAACGCAGTAGAATTCGTGGGCTTCAGCAGAATGATTGTGTCACACGTGACGCGCTGTACCAAGTGAATTATGGGGAAAGAGGTCTTTATTTTCAGCGCATCAGATTGTTTATTCGGTAACGGACCCGCGGAGGTGGGCCGATGAAACAGGTTGGCACTGGCAGTGTGGCATCAATGTAACCAATGCGGGTATAAAATCGATTACGAATATTATAAGGCTGCGAATTTGGCTGAACGGTCTGATGATTTGCAACTTATTGTGGGATTGATCCGTCTATTCCTGAACACATTCGTTGCGTTGGGCAAATTCGCACCGCGCATGTATGGGAGAGAGCATTGCAATCTGATTTCGATCCGCACTCGACGAACGCTTCCAACTCACAATTCACGAGCAATGTCGGGCAATCTACGACCGATGATGGCAAGCCGCGCAGCAAAGGCATTGGCGTTATTGTCTGGGTTGTGATTTTGCTGGCGTTTGGCGGAGTGTTTTATCTGGTGTTACACCACCACGACGACGCTGCGGCGATAGGCCCCGCAGGAAGGAGGAGCGGCGGAGTTGTTCCGGTGACGACGGCAGCGGCGCGGAAGGGCGAGATCGGCGTCTATGTGGATGCGATTGGAACGGTGACGCCGGTCTATACCGCGTCTATTACCAGTCAGGTGAGCGGGATCGTTACGGCGGTTCACTTTACCGAGGGGCAGATGGTGCAGAAGGGCACGCCTCTGATCGAGATCGATGCACGGTCCTTTGCCGCTACGCTGGCACAAGCGCAGGGGATTCTGGAACGCGACAAGGGGATTCTGGCGCAGGCGCAAATGGACTTGGCGCGCTACCAGGCCGCGTGGGCGCGCAACGCAATTCCCAAGCAGACGCTGGACGATCAGGAGAAGCTGGTGGCGCAGGATCAGGGTACGGTGCATAACGACGAGGGCACGGTGCAATTCGACCAGATTCAGGTGGATTACTGCCACATTGTCTCGCCGATCAGTGGACGGGTGGGGCTGCGGCTGGTCGATCCGGGTAACGTGGTGGTGGCCAACGGAACCACGGCGCTGGCGGTGATTACCCAGATACAGCCGATGACGGTGGTCTTCAGCATGGCCGAGGACGATCTGGGGAAGATCGAACCACAGTTGCACAAGCGGATGAAGCTGGAGGTCGATGCGTTTGATCGTGGTGGGCAAAAGCAGATTGCCAAGGGAACGCTGCTGACGCTGGACAACCAGATCGATACCACGACGGGTATGGTGAAGGCGCGGGCGCAGTTTGCCAATAAGGACTCGTCGCTGTTTCCCAACCAGTTTGTGAATACGCGGCTGCTGGTGAATACGCTGAGAGATGCAACGCTGATTCCGACCTCGGCGATTCAGCACAATGGGCAGGCGGCTTTTGTCTACACCTTGGAGGGCGGCAAGGCTCATCTACGCCCGGTAACGGTGGGTGTGACCGACGGTCAGGTGGCACAGATCGAGGGGGTCGAGCCGGGTTCGGTGTTGGCGACCAGCAGCTTCGATAAGCTACAGGAGGGCGCGACGATTGCGATCTCTGCGCGACCAGGCAACGCCGACGGGAGTAGCGCCCCTTGAGTCCGTCGCGACCATTTATTCTTCGTCCGGTTGCGACCTCGTTGTTGATGGCCGCAATTCTGTTGGTGGGAATTGTTGCATACTTCCAACTGCCTGTCTCGGCGCTGCCGCAGGTTGACTATCCGACGATTCAGATTCTTACGTTCTATCCTGGCGCAAGCCCGGATGTGATGGCGACAACGGTGACGGCGCCGTTGGAGCGTCAGTGCGGGCAGTTGCAGGGGTTGAGCCAGATGACCTCGACCAGCTCGGCGGGCAACTCAGTCGTGGTGCTACAGTTCAATTTGAGCCTGAATCTCGACATTGCCGAAGAAGAGGTGCAGTCGGCGATCAATGCGGCGCAGAGCTTTTTGCCTGCGAATCTGCCGTCGCCACCGATCTATAGCAAGACGAATCCGGCCGACGCGCCGGTGCTGACGCTGGCGGTTACCTCGGACTCGATGCCGCTGTCACAGGTAGAGGATCTGGTCGATACGCGGCTGGCTCCGAAGATCTCGCAGTTGAGCGGCGTAGGGTTGGTGAGCATCAGTGGCGGACAGAAGCCAGCGGTGCGGATTCAGGCGAACCCGACGGCGCTGGAGTCGTATGGCATCGACATGGAGAACCTGCGCACGGCGGTCTCCAATGCCAGCGTGAACGCGGCAAAGGGAAACTTCGATGGGCCGCATCAGGATTATCAGATCGACTCCAACGACCAGTTGGTAAACAGTCAGGATTACAAGAAGGTCGTGGTGGCGTTCCGCGATGGCGCGCCGGTGATGTTAACCGACGTGGCCAAGATCGTCGACGGTGTAGAGAATACGACGCAAGCTGCGTGGATGAACAAGCAGCCCGCGATTATCTTGAACGTGCAACGCCAACCGGGCGGCAATACTATTACCGTGGTCAAGAGCATCAAACGGCTGTTGCCGCAGCTTGAGGTAAACCTGCCAGCGAGCGTTAAGGTGACGGAGCTGACGGACCTGACGACGGCGATTCAGTCCTCGGTCAACGATGTGGAGTTCGAGTTGCTACTGACCGTGGCGCTGGTGGTCATGGTGATCTTTCTGTTCTTGCGTAATTTGTACGCGACGATCATTCCCAGCGTTGCAGTGCCGCTGTCGTTGGTGGGGACGTTCGGCGTGATGTACGCGCTGGGCTTCAGTTTGGACAACCTATCGCTGATGGCACTGACAATCTCGACTGGCTTCGTCGTCGATGACGCGATTGTGATGGTGGAGAATATCTCGCGCTATCTGGAGGCGGGCGAGACGCCGATGAATGCGGCGTTGAAGGGCGCCGAGCAGATCGGGTTTACGATCATGTCGCTAACGGTGTCGCTGATCGCGGTGCTGATTCCGCTGCTGTTCATGGGCGATGTGGTGGGTCGCCTGTTCCGTGAGTTTGCGGTGACGCTGGCGGTGACGATTATTCTGTCGGCGGTGGTTTCGCTAACACTGACGCCGATGATGGCGTCGCGGATTCTGAAGCACAACCCCGAGGCGCAGCAGGGACGCTTCTACAAGGCGTCGGAACGCGGCTTCAACACGATGATCGCGTTCTACGGACGCACGCTGAAGTTCGTCCTGCGCTACCAGACGGCGACGTTTCTGGTGGCAGTGGGAACGCTGGTGCTGACCGTGGTTCTGTATATGGTCATCCCCAAGGGTTTCTTTCCAGTGCAGGATACGGGCGTGATTCAGGCGATCTCGCAGGCTCCGCAGACGATTGGGTCGAAGGGAATGGCAGCCAAACAGCGGGAGCTGGCCGACGTGATTCTGGCCGATCCGGCGGTCGAGAGCCTGTCGTCATTTGTCGGCGCGGATGGGACGAATACGACCACTAACAGCGGGCGAATGTCGATCAACCTGAAGCCGCTGGACAAGCGCGACCTGAGCGCGGCGGATGTGATCCGCCGTCTGGAACCGAAGTTGGAGAAAGTGGAAGGGATCGAGCTGTTCATGCAGCCGGTGCAGAATATTACGGTGGATGATCGCGTGAGCCGGACGCAGTATCAGTACACACTGGAAGATCCGGACCAGAACGAGCTGAATCAGGAGACCAATAGGTTTGTTGCGAAGCTGAAGAGCCTGCCGGAGCTGGAGGACGTTGCGACCGATCAACAGATGGGCGGACTGGCTGTTTCGCTGGTGGTTGATCGGGTGACGGCTTCACGGCTGGGGATCGCGCCGACGACGATCGACAATACGCTGTATGACGCGTTTGGCCAGCGGCAGATCAATACGATGTACACGCAGCTGAATCAGTACC
>CAZPZL010000058.1:0-10685 GCA_964590925.1 uncultured Granulicella sp. | reverse complement strand
TTACTGTCGGCGGAGGAACACCGCGGCGGGTGCACTCGCGTCCAAAGGCGGCAATCGTACGAGGATGCGCGAGGAACAACGAAGGCTCTTTCCATACCTTGGTCAGTAACTCATCCAGATCGTCGGGGGTTGGAGCGCCCTTGCGGGTCTTGATCTTCTGCGATTCGGGAACGTTGTTCAGCAGGCCGTAGTCGGCGTTGTTGATCAGTTCGCTCTCCTGCTTTTCCTTGACGCTTTCCACCAGCACGCGCAGTTGTTCCCGCACCTGATCATAAGGGGTGCTGAGCAGATCGGAGACGCGGGTATGAACATTCAGAACGGCATTAATGCTTCCCAGGCGATACTCGCGCGGCGATTCCTCGTACTGCACATAAGTCGAGGGCAGCTGCGATTCGTCTTCGTGAGCACAAAGCGACTCAATGACTTTGTTCTCATCTACCTTGTTGAGACGTAAGGTGCCCGCTTCCAGCGGCTTCCAGTCCAGCAGGCGAATCAGCCAGCGTGGCGTGATGGCTCCGAACTGAGGAGCTGTCTTGGTTACATTTGCAAGTTGAAACGCCGATTCCTCGCGCAACGAAACACGACTTACTTCGTCTGCCACAGATTGCCTCCTTGGGATTCAAAACACGGATATTCTATCTGGCACCATTGATCCGGAAGAAATAATTTTCCGGTAAGAGTGGGCAAATGCACCGCTTCATGCCAGCGCCAACACACAATCTGCGTGCTGGCGCTGCTGGTTCTTTAGATTTACCCCTAGTGATGTGATCAATACTTGCGAACAGAATGGTCGATGCGGTCCGACCAGGCATGAATCCCGCCGGTCATATTCCAGACCTCGGTAAATCCTGCGTTTTGCAAGACTTGAGCAGCTTTCACGCCGCGCGGTCCCATCTTGCAAACGGTAACAATTTTCTGGTGGATGTCCAGTTCGTGGAGCCGCCTGGAAAGTTCAGGGAGCGGGATCAACTGCCCGCCAATGTTGGAAATATCATACTCGAACTCATCGCGCACATCGAGTAGCAAGAGGTCTTCACCTGCATCCAACCGTTTCTTCAGCTCTTCAACACGGATCTCCGGAACGCCCATCTTACTCCCTCACCTGGTGTCGGTTCGGCGAACGCCCCGTCTGCTGCCCTCGCCCCAAATTCAACCAAAAATAGAAAACCCACCTGCCAGTTCAAAATCTGGCGGTGGGTACCTTGGAGGCGGCAGCTTGTAAAGTGCTCTAGCTCTGCCATTTCCTCACGCCAGAATGCATGTGCGCGCAACACATCGCGGCGCGACAACACATTTCGGCGGTCATGGAGGTAAATGACTTCATGTAGAGAATCTAGCACACGCACTTTCGCGTGGCAAGAATGACTCTTGCAAAAATCACCAAAAGCCTGTGAACCAAGGCTGGCTTTTCCCGTTCCGGCGCAAGAAACTTCGCGAGAAGCATTTTTGGTCCTTATTTGCCCCACTGCAGCGACATCCAAGTCGACGTGCCCCGGTGCGTTCTGTGCAGGCGCGCCGCATTTGGTGGGATGCGAAGATAGTCTTGTGAGGTTGGATAAAACCGCAATCAATAAAAGGGGAGAAGCACTGATCCTAGCGAACAGTTGCCGGTCTTCAATTAGGAAGCCGCGGCCGTAACCAAACATAGATCCATGTGCCTACCAGCGCACTTGCTGCGGTCACGACCGAGACAGAAACGCCCGCACCTATCAGCGCGAAGAGTGGACCGGGACAAGCGCCGGTGAGTGCCCACTCTAATCCGAAGATGAGGCCGCCGGCAGCGTAGCGGATCCCGCTTCCCATCTCTTTTGCGGGGATCGAAATCCTCTCTCCGGTTGTCGTGAACTCTTCTTCGCGAGAAAACGATTGCGACAGAAACAGCCTCTTGAGGAAGTTTGTTTCTGTGCATTCAATTGGCAAGGGTGTGTCGCCAATTTGGCCGGACATAAAGGATATAAATAGAAAACCCACTCGCCAGGTCAACTTCCGGCGGTGGGCTAATTTACTTCTTGAGCTGAGACGAGGCAATTGTGCTCTTTAGTCTCTACCTGCCAGAAGGCACACAAGCATGTGCGTGCAACAACACAGCAAAGAAATCGTTCTTTGGAGGCGCATGGTCATGGCCAAAGGCCATAAGCAGTTCTCCCATGTGTCAACCGAAAACTTTGTCTGAAATTGAACACACGACAGGAATGCAGCCTTCGCCATGGGCGCGGGTTGCATTCTAAGCATGGAATTCACTTGCCTGGATTCAGCACAACATATCCGTTCGAGTGACTGATATAAATTCGATGGAAGATCGACGCTGGCAGCAGACCCACAGCATCGAAAGCAACCGCGTGTGGGGACTGTACTACATTCATGCCGCGGACCATCGTCGTGCCAATTTTGAGGGTGATATTGGAATGAATAGTCGTTCCATTCGCGCCGTTGCTGGTCGCCATAGACCCGCTCCATGGCAGTGATGGGAGTAGATTGCGGCTGACGGAAAACAGCTCAGGCACCTTGGCGCCCGTATCCAGTTGCAACTGTACCTTGTTTCCGCTCACTTCCTTCAGTTCGACTGCGATCAGCAGGCGGTTGGTAGTGGGCGAACCATGATATTCGGAGATCGTTTCAAATCGACATCGTTCGCCGCTGGGAGCGGCGTCGCCGAAGCGCAGCCAATGTTGTCTGTAATCAATAAGAATATCGAACCTGGAGAGAAAGTCCTCGCCCAATACACCGCGAATTCCGGGGGCCAGTGTCTTTTGTCGCGTCAGCTCATCCACAACTGCGAAAAGGCCGAACACGGAAGCCTCGGCCAGCCGCACATCTTCAAGTTGCACAAGTTTGTCCTGGCGTCGATGCAGGATTCCGGTGAGCGAAACCTCGCCTACAGTTGGAACCTTCAATTGCCGGGCAAGGTCGGGGTCGATTATGGTGCGTGTGGTTCCCGTGTCCAGCAAGAAATTGAAGGGGCCAGAGCCGTTCACCATGGTTTGAACGATCATCAGGTATCCGTCACGCAGCTTGAATTTAACTATCTCGCTCGATTGCTTCTGTTGAGCTGCCAACGCTGCGGGGAGCGTGAGCATCAGGAGGAGAAAGAACAACCAGACAGGGAGACATCGGCCAGAAGGACAACATCGATCCAGGCAACAACATCGAACAGGCAGTAAACGGGTCGTTTCCATGATTCTTCCATCGGCGGTGAGCTCATTCTCTTGAGCGATCCCTGCCCACAGAATGTACTCTTGGCATGGAACAATGTCCACCGGGATTCCGGGACTGACTGTCGCACACCAGGCTGCGAAGTCCAATGAGGGCCGCTGATTTTTCGTCACCTAAATCGACCGCAGATCCATAGGGCTGGATCGAGCCAGCCCGGACGTAGTTTGGTAGCATGACGATCGGAAATCACCAGGCATTGATAGAACACCATTTCAAGCGAACGGGAGAGCGTCTTCCGAACGGGCGACAATGACCGAGGCCATGCAGTTGCCCACAATGTTCATCAGTGTTCGTCCCATATCCATCAGGGTATCGACGCCAAGAATCAATAGAATGGGGACCGTGGGAAGATGGATTGTGCTGGCGGTTGCCAGCAATACCACCAAAACGGCGCGCGGAACACCGGCCACTCCCTTGCTGGCAAGCATCAATGTGGCCAGAATTGCGATGTGCTGGGACAGATTCAGATGAATTCCGGCAGCCTGAGCAGTGAAGACGGCAGCCATGGAAAGATAGACGCTCGATCCGGTCATGTTAAAACTGTAGCCACATGGAATGACGAATGAGACAATCCAGCGCGGGACGCCAAACTCTTCCATGCGCTCCATGGCCAGTGGTAAAGCGGCCTCTGAAGTGGTTGTTGCAAATCCGATGGCAGCAGGTTCAGCTACGGCGGCGATGAATCTGCGCAGCGGAATGCGATAAACGAGCAAGATAGGCATCATGATGAGCAGAGCGAATGCCGTTAACGCAGCATAGTAGGTAAGCACCAACTTGCCGAGCGGAAGCAATGTAGCGAGGCCCATGCTGCCCACGGTATAGGCCAACGCCGCACCGGCTGCCAGCGGCGCCAGCACCATGACAAAACGCGTTAGTTGGAACATTGTGTCGGCCAGCGATTGCAGCAGTCCGACCAGCGGAGCGCGCTTCTGCTGCGGCAACAGAGCGAGCGCGGAACCAAAGAGCACAGAAAAGATGGCGATCTGCAGCACCTGATTCTGCGCCACAGCCTGGGCGATGTTTTCAGGAAACAGGTTAAGCAGGATCTGCTGCCACGTCTGCATGTTCTGTGCTGCGGGTGCAAGATCGTGCGCAACCGGAAGTGAAATGCCCCATCCAGCGCCGGATAGCGTCATCGCGATCGTGCCGATGATCAATCCCATTGTGGTAACGACTTCAAAGTAGATTAGAACCTTGACTGCAACTCTTCCGATGCCGCGCAGGCTGTTATGACCCGCGATTCCAGTGGTGATACTGGCAAACAGCAGCGGTGCGATGATCATCCGTATCAGCCGTAGAAACAGATCGCCCAGAAAATGGGTTTGCATGGCAATCGACGGCGAATCGAATCCCAGTTCGACTCCGGACAGCATGGCGAGGAAGGTCCAGAAGATCATCGATGGCCTGCGAAGACCGCTCCACAGCAGCAGCGCGATAGCTGCTACGCGCAAGGCAATCCCAGCATCCGTGATAGCCATGACTGCAAGCGCCAATCCAGCCAGCCAAAGCACAGCGCTGGCCAATGCAAGCACGGTGACGCTCGGTCCATTTTTTCGTTCGGGTGAAGCGGTCTCATCGATCATCGTCGGATGCACTACGTTCTGCACTGAGTATACGTGCGCTGCGATTCTCCTTTGAACACGAGCGCCAGGACACAAACATTATCCTGACGCATTGCGACGAGCGGTGTTCCGCGTTTCTTATTTGCCCGATGGACGCTGCAATTTCATGGCTTCGGCAATCACATCGGTGTACTTCAACCCTGCCCCGGTATTGAATATCACCACGCGATCTGAGGCCTTCAGCGTTCCATTGGCCAGCAGCTTGTCGTATGCAGCCGTTACTGAAGCGCCTTCCGGCGAAAGAAAGATGCCTTCGTGGCGAGCCCAATCGAGAATGGAAGCGAGGATTTCCTCATCGCTTATAGACATGGCAATGCCTTCGGAAGCGCGCAGAATATCGAGCATGATCGCATCGCCATAAGGCTTGGGAACACGCAGTCCCGCGGCAAATGTTGACGCATCCTGCCAGATCTGGCTGACCTTGGCGCCTGCATCGAAGGCGCGCACTATCGGCGCGCACCCAGCGGCCTGCACGGCGATCATGCGCGGACGCTTGCCTGGCTTGACCCAACCCAGTTGTTCCATCTCCTCAAAGGCTTTCCACATGCCAATTAAACCGACTCCGCCGCCGGTTGGATAGAACACCGCTTCTGGATACTCCCAACCAAGCTGCTCCACAAGTTCATAGCCCATCGTCTTCTTGCCTTCGATGCGGAACGGTTCTTTCAGCGTGGAGATATCGAACCATCCCTCTTGCTGCTTGCGTTCACTGACGATGCGCGCGCAATCGGAGATCAGCCCGTCGACCAGCGTCACGTTTGCGCCATAGGCAACAGCCTCGACATAATTAGCGAACGGCACGTCGAGCGGCATGAAGATGTTGGCTTCGATGCCCGCAGCAGCCGCATAGGCTGCTAATGCTCCGGCGGCATTTCCCGCAGAGGGGACCGCCAGCTTCTTCAACCCATAGTGTTGCGCCATGGTTACGGCCATTGCCAATCCACGTGCTTTGAAGGTACCGGTGGGGTTGGCGCCCTCTTCTTTGACCAAAACGCCGGGATAGCGCTTGCTCTGCAGCATCGGCGTCCAGCCTTCGCCCAGAGTGACGGGCTGAACGTCGGGCAGTACCGCGCGATAGCGCCACATGCCGGACCATGGCGAGGAGAGTGAACTGTCAATGATCTGCTGCGGCGCAGTACCCTTGAGGTGAGCAAGATCATAGTGGACAAAGAGCGATCCTGCAGGTTGCTCTGGGCATTTGGGGCAGACGGTCTGCGGCAATTGCGCGGAGATATGAGCATGGCAGCGAGAGCATTCCAGGTAAGCGATAGTGGGCATGGGATCCTATGGACGTTCAGTTGATATATCACATACTACATAGCGGATGAAGTAAAATACAACTCACCCCTATGCGAGCGATATTGAAGATTGAAACTCCGCAGAACCTGACATCTTTGGCTTACGAGAGCATCAAGGCCTACATTCTGCGTGAAGACCTGAGTGAAGATACTCGCCTGACCGAGGAGTCTCTTTCCGTACAGTTGGGTATCAGCAAGTCGCCTGTACGCGAGGCTCTCAACAGCCTGCACACCGAAGGCCTCATCCGCATCGAAGCCCGACGCGGCGCGTATCTGCGACGATTCTCCGCCAAGGAAGCCCAAGACCTTTACGGCCTGCGCGAAGCGCTGGAGTTGTATGCCGTCGGCGCAGCAGTTTTGACTCCCCACTTGATTGCCGAACTGCACAAGAGTGCAAAGCGGACCCGCAAACTGCTCGATGCCAACGATAAAATTGGACATATTGAAGAGGATGTAAACTTTCACGGACTGATTGCGTCGGCTGCCGGCAATCTGGAACTATGCAGGATGTTGGCCAACGTGCAGAATCAACTCTGGCTTTGCCGGCGGAAAACATACGACCTATCCTCGTCAACAGCGCCAGATGCTCACCTCGCTATTCTGGAGGCACTCGAAAATGGCCGTCGCAAGGAGGCACAAACGGCCATGCGCAGCCACATTCGCCTAGTGCGGGATCGGTTGATTGCCTTTCTAAGGCAGCAAGAATCGCAATGAGACGCATGGGCCGCGCACAATTGCGGCCCATGCATCGCAGCGAATTATTCGCCGTTCATTGCCTTACTGGGCGCTGGCTTCATCGAGCACGATCGCTTGTGTCGAAGTAATGCTGCGGCCTTCCTTGGGTTGAAGATAATCGTTGAGGAAAGCAAGCTGTTTGCGCCAGGCATCGAGACGGTGCTCGCGCTGCGAAAATCCATGCAGTTCCTTGGGATACGTAAAGTACAGATACGGCTTGCCTGCCTTCCTGAGCGCCTCGGTAAACTCCACCGATTCGTAGGGCGGTACTTGCGGATCGTCCTCTCCATGCTGGATAAGCAGCGGTGCGGTGATCTTCGGGACATCGGTCAGGATGTTCGCCTTGCGATAGACCTCCGGCTTCTGCTCTGGCGTTCCGCCCATTTTGATCCTCCAGCGAATCGCCGAATCACGATTGGTGCGCTCGATGAACGATGCGCGATCCACCACGCCATAGAGTTCGATGGCAGCATGCCACAACTCTGGACGCTTGGTCACTTCATAGGCCACCATGGTGCCGCCATGGCTGCCGCCGCCGATGCCGATGCGTTCCTTATCGGCAAGCCCTTTGGCAACCAGATACTCAGCACCCAGTGCTACATCGTCGACTTCGCCTCCGCCGCTGTCTTCAACGTTGAGGTTGCGAAACTTCTCGCCATACCCGCTGCTGCCACGATAATTCGGTGTGAAAACGACGTATCCATGCTGTGCCAGAAAGAGCGCCCATGGGTCCCAGCCAAGAACATCCTGCCCTTCGGGGCCGCCGTGAATCCACAACACAGCCGGGTACTTCTTCTCCGCCGAATAGTTGAGCGGCTTGTACAGGATGGCGGCAATCTCAAGCCCATCCTTGCTCTTGTAGTGCACCACTTCCGGCTGCTGCAAGCCTGTATGCGCAAAGTTGACCGGCTGCGTGCTGATCAGAATGCGCGCGCCGTCGCCCTCAACCGGAGCAACAGCCAGGCTGGAAGGCTCGAAAGACGAGCTGTGTTGAAAGTAGATTCTCTGCCCATCTGGGGACCAGGTCGGTCCCCCATCCAGCCCAACGCCAACACGCGCCAGAGGATGGGGATTGCTGCCATCAGCAGCAGCGATCCACACATGGCGTTCTTCGAGGTTATCGCGATTGGAAACGAACGCAATCTGCTTTCCATCGGGTGAATACACCGGAGCTTCATCTTCCGATGCGCCACTGGTAATTGGCTTTGGAGCGCCTCCCTCGGCGGAGATCAGATTGATCTTGTTCCAACCCGAATCCTGCAGCAGAAACGCAATCGACTTGCCATCGGGAGTCCACTCGGGGCGGCGAAGTGCCCAGCCGCCTCCGCGATCGTCCTTCGTGGTATAGATGACTTTGGGCTCATCCTTGAAGCGGCCCGCTGCCGTATCGAAATCCGCCACAAGAAGTTGCCCGCTGAAGTGCTCTGGCGAACGCGCTATATATGCGACACGTGAACCATCAGGCGACCATGCGGCATTCTCTTCATCTGCAGGCGAGGTCGTAAGCAGTGTAGTGGTAAGCCCATCCTTGCTGACAACGCCCAAATCTGCATTGCCGCGACGGCCAGTTTCAAACAGGATCCAGTTCCCGTCGGGAGACCATTGCGGGTTGCGGTCCGACGCAGTACGCGGATCGCCTGCGCCTTTGGCGCCTTCTGTCAGCCTTTGTGGCTGACCACCCTGCACCGAAACTCTCCACAATGCGCCTTCGCTGACAAAGGCAATCGATTTTCCATCCGGCGACCATTTCAACCCCTGCTTGCCGCCCTGGGTAGTCGTCAATACCCTGGGCCATCCGCCATCGGACGTGAGAAGCGCGATTTGTCCATCGTTGGTAATCGCGATCTCTTTGCCATCCGGCGAAAGAGCTGCCTGCCCCAAACCTCTGGCATCCAGCAAATCTTCAAGAGTTAATTTGGCTGGGCCGTTCGCCGCACCGTGTATGCGCGGAGCCCAAATGATGGTGAGCGCGAAAAGCGCCCACCCCAGAGTCTGTACTGTACGAGAAGCGGTCTTCATCATGGCTCCTTAGAAACTGTAGCGGACGGAGAACTGTGCCGACCGCGGAAGTTGAATGTTCTGCAATGATCCAAAAGTGGACGATGCAATGTTGTTGCCATTGACAAACTGCTGCGCGGCACCCTGGTTGATGAGGTTATACAGGTTGAAATCAACCTGAACGGCCTGACGATCGCCGATTTTGAACTCCCGCCCCGTAGCCGCATCCCATTGCAGCAACCAAGGGCACCAGATCTGCCCCTCGCCGCGATTGGCATATGCAAAGCGATAGACGGTTGCAAGCGGATTGGATACCGAACGTGTAGCTCCGTTGTAGGTGATTTTCTCTGTCGCTGGTCCGAATTGTCCGTTATAAGTCTGGCCCAGAGCGGAAAGCGTGGTAATCACCGGGCCGCCCGGTGTTCCGGACTGAGCCGTGAAGCTCGTTGAAGCACGCAACTTGAATGGCGCCTTGTAGTTGAAACCGGCGCGCAGTTGGTTGCGCTGCCACATGCGATTGCGGGTATCACCTGTGTAGTCGTTGGTGGCATTGTTGGAGACATTGCCGCGCACCGTACCAATGCCCGCGTTATTGGCAAACTTGGTCGGCTCGATGATGGCAGCAGGATCGTAAGGCTGCCAGGTACCGGCCAGATGATCGGGCG
The DNA here is from genome assembly GCA_964590925.1 of uncultured Granulicella sp. Classification (GTDB taxonomy): domain Bacteria; phylum Acidobacteriota; class Terriglobia; order Terriglobales; family Acidobacteriaceae; genus Edaphobacter. The sequence goes on along the minus strand of CAZPZL010000058.1, from coordinate 1,154 downwards.
AGTAACTGTAGGTGCCAAAGAAACGAACCTTTTCTGTTTGCTTGCTGGCCGTGAACTCAATGCCCTGATACACAAACCAGTTCCACTTGTTGTTGGTGACGTAGAAGGTGTTATTGAGCGCCGGGTTTACCAGTCCAGACCATACGGTTCCCGAAGAAGAGGTCGAATAAATCTGATTGGTATCGTACTCGGCGGGACGGTCGCGGTACTCGCGATCAATATAGCTGGCATCAAGCACCAGTTCACCCGGCAACTGGGTGCGATAGCCAACTGTCCACTCCCGCACATATCCCTGATGCCGATTCGGATCGAAGCTTTTTCCCGGAGTCAGGCCTGTGGCGCCCGGCGTAACAAACGGCACCCAGGCACCATTTTCCAGATACTGATCAGTCACAGTCAGCGTACTGCTGCCTGCGGTACCAATGTAGCTGGCGTTGGTGATGTCGGTGATCTTCGACCAACTGGCGCGAACAATATTCCTCTGATTCTTGGTCAGCGAATAATCCACACCTACGCGCGGAGCATAGTTCCAGGAGTGCTGCGTTGTCACCTTGAAGATCTTGTCGTATGCGGAGACCCAGTCAGGACGAAGGCCTGCGGTGACCGAGATGCGCATCGTCGGCCGCCAGTGATCCTGAATGTACCAGGCATAATCGTTGGCGCTGATGTACTCGCTTAGCAAACTGGATGCGCTGACCGATTGCTGATGGAAGATGGTGTAGCCCTGGGTCGGATCGTTGGCGTTGTTCAGAACGCCATCCTCCTGAATCACCGCGCCGTTGTTGGCGTAAAGTGTTGTCACCTTGTCGCGCTCATTGGGCTCGAGATAAAATCCGGCCTCCAGTTCATGCGATCCCCACGCCTTCGGAATGGAGTAGGTAACGTCGCCGCTCAATGTTGGCTTGCGGGCCGGATTCAGGCTGATTGACGACAGATTGTTGAGTGTCGCCAAAGATGATCCTTGTCCGACCAGCTTGCCCGATGAGAGCGCATCCGTGGTGTAGATATCCAGCTCGGGCTTGGCGCCGACGCCACCGGCGGAGCTGGCTGTAGGATTAACACCCTTGTTGTTGTACGAAACCAGAAAGCGGGTTGTCAGTCTTTGGTTCCATTGCGAAATCAGACGCAAACCATAGGCGCCGCCGCCGTATTGG